>NZ_JBFUJE010000080.1:0-12709 GCF_056401535.1 Luteibacter sp. P4_E6
ACCTTGCAGCGCAGCTCGTTGCCGTTCACGCGCAGCGCATTGTTCGCGCGGTCGCCCACGTCGGCATGCGTTTCACTGGTGGCCTTGACGTAGGTGCCGATGCCGCCGTTCCAGAGCAGGTCTACCGGCGCCTTCAGGATCGCCGAAAGCAGGTCGGTCGGCGCCATGTGCGTGGCGTCGCTACGAATGCCGAGGACAGCCTTGATTTCCGGCGACACCGGCACCGACTTGGCGCTGCGCGGATACACGCCGCCACCTGCCGAGATCAGCGACTTGTCGTAGTCGTCCCACGAGGAACGCGGCAGCGCGAACATACGCTGGCGCTCGACGAAGGACTTCGCCGCGTCCGGATTCGGGTCGAGGAAGATGTGGCGGTGATCGAACGCGGCGAACAGGCGGATCTTCTCCGACAACAGCATGCCGTTGCCGAACACATCGCCCGACATGTCACCCACGCCGACCACGGTGAAGTCTTCGGTCTGGCAATCGCGGCCCAGCGCGCGGAAGTGGCGCTTGACCGACTCCCAGGCACCCTTGGCCGTAATGCCCATGCCTTTGTGGTCGTAGCCGTTCGAACCGCCGGAGGCGAAGGCGTCGTCGAGCCAGAAACCGTGCTCGGTCGAGATCGCGTTGGCGATATCGGAGAACGTGGCCGTGCCTTTGTCCGCGGCGACCACCAGGTAGGGGTCGTCGTTGTCGTGGCGAATCACGTCGTGCGGCGGAACCACCTTGCCCTCGACCAGGTTGTCGGTGATGTCGAGCAGGCCGTTGATGAACATGCGGTAGCAGGCGATACCCTCGGCCAGCTGCGCATCGCGATCGCCACCCACGGGCGGACGCTTCACGAAGAAGCCACCCTTCGAGCCGACCGGCACGATGACCGTGTTCTTCACCATCTGCGCCTTGACCAGGCCAAGGACTTCCGTACGGAAATCCTCGCGGCGATCGGACCAGCGCAGGCCACCCCGTGCGACCGAGCCGAAGCGCAGGTGGATGCCTTCCACGCGCGGTGCATAGACGAAGATTTCGCGGAACGGCACCGGCTTGGCCAGCTCGGGCACCTGGTGCGAATCGAACTTGAAGCTCAGGTACGGACGGTACGCGCCGTCCCACAGCTGGAAGAAGTTCGTGCGCAGGGTAGCGTGGATCAGCGAGATGAAGCTGCGCAGGATGCGGTCTTCGTCGAGGCTGGAAACGTTATCCAGCAGCGCGTTGAGGGCTTCTTCGACCGCCGTGGCCTGCTCGGCGCGCGGACGGCCGAGCGACGAAACGAGATTGCCGATCAGGCCCGGCTGCGTGGCCAGCGTTTCCGGTCCGATGAGCGCATGCATCTCGTGCGAAAGCAGACTTTCCGCGCGCTCGCGCTCGGCGGGGTCGAGGCTTTCGCGGCGTGGGTCGAAGCGTGCGTTGAACAACTCGACGATCAGGCCAGCGATAGCCGGGTAGTGATTGAGTGCATCTTCCATGTACGCCTGCGAGAAGGCGACGCCGGTCTGCAGCAGGTACTTGGTGTAGCTGCGCAGGATAGCCACCTGGCGCCAGCCGAGCTTGGCACCGAGGACAAGACGGTTGAAGCCGTCATTCTCGGCATTGCCGCGCCAGATCTGCTCGAAGGCATCCTCGAAGATCGAGCCAACCTGCTCGACATCGAAGGCGAGACGGTCGACCGGCTGCACTTCGAAGTCCTGGATGAACAGCGCGCTGTCGGCGAGCTTCAGTTCATACATGTGCTCGGTAAGCACGCGCAGGCCGAGGTTTTCCAGTTGCGGCAGCACTTCGGAAAGCGCGATATCGGACCCGGACCGGTAGACCTTGAAACGCAGTTCTTCCGGACGGTTCAGCGGATGGTAGAACGACATGCTGATCGCGTCGGGGCCATCCAGGCCAGCCAGCGCCCGCACATCGGCGGCCGCCACGTGTGGCGCCACTTCGTCCACGTATCCGGCAGGCAACGCCTTGCCGTAGCGATTGGCCAGGATGATGCCCTGCTGTTCGCCGGCGGTTTCGATCAGGCGGTCGCGCAGCTCGTCGTTCCAGTTGCGCGCGATCGAGGCGATCTGCGCCTCCATGGAGGCCGCGTCGTAGACCGGGTGGTCGCCGATACGGGGACGAACCACCACGTGCAGGCGAACCAGAGCCGCCTCACCCATCAACACCGCGGAATCCACATGCTCGCCATGGAAGGCTTCACGCAGGACGCCTTCCACGCGCTCGCGCACGGCCGTATTAAAGCGGTCGCGCGGAATGAACACCAGGCAGGAGAAGAAACGACCGTAACTGTCGCGGCGGATGAACAGGCGCGTGCGCGTGCGCTGGGCGAGCTCGAGCAGGCCGATGGCCAGGGCGTAGAGTTCGTCGGTGCTGCACTGGAAGAGCTCGTCGCGCGGCAGGGTGTCGAGGATATGGCGCAGCGCCTTGCCCGAATGCGAGTCCTGCTTCAGGCCGGAGCGAGTCATCACCGCTTCGCACTTGTCGCGCACCAGCGGCACGTGCTGCGGGTGCGCCATATAGGCATTGGACGAGAACAGGCCGAGGAAGCGCTGCTCCGCGACCGGGCGGCCCTTTTCGTCGAACTTGAGGACGCCGATGTAGTCCATGTAGCCCGCGCGGTGGATCGGCGAGCGCGCATTGGTCTTGGTCAGGATGATCGCATCGGTGGAACCCGAGCGCGGCAGCTCGCTGGCGACCAGGGTGCGCAGCGAGCGCGGTGCGAGCGAACGCTCCGCCGCGCGCAGGATGCCCAGGCCCGAGCCCTCGACCGTCCTCAGGACGTCATCACCCTCGCCGTGGGCCACTTCGTATTCGCGGTAACCCATGAAGGTGAAGTGGTTGTCGGCGACCCAGCGCAGGAATTCCGTGGCTTCGCGCACTTCGTCCGCCGTGTACGGCAGGGAGCGCTTACCGAGGTCGTCGGCCACCTCGTTCATTTTGGCGCGCATCGCACGCCAGTCGTCCACCGTCTCGCGTACGTCAGAAAGGGCAGTTTCGAGGTTGGCCTTGACCGTATCCAGCTCGGTGTCATCGAGGCGGTCGATCTCGAAACGCATGATCGACTCGCTGCTTTCACCCGAGCCGATGGCTTCAAGCAGACCGGCAGCGGAGCGGACCACCGGCACGACCGGGTGGATGATGACCTGAATGTCCGCATGCGCGGCGGCCACCATGGAAACGGTGTCGACCAGGAAGGGCATGTCGTCGGTGACGACCTCGATCACCGCGCGGCTGCCGGAAACGCCGGGATTATAGACGCGGACCTTGGCCTTGCCCGCCTGGCGCTCGCGCGCGAAGGTGAGCAGATCGGCGATCAGGGCAGCCCAGCGATCCGGCGCGTGCAGCGCGTAATCGGTCGGCGCGATGCGCTCGAAAAAAGCTTCGATAAAAAAGCGCGCCTCGTTGAGGCGCTCTGCGGGGTAGCCGATCTTCTTCAGTTCATCGAAAACAACGGCGTGGAACTGGCCGTCTGCTGCGGCGCGAATCGCATTCATGGGCGGATATCGATGTGGGGAGAGAGAGGAAAACCGTCAAAGCATAGCTCTCACCCATGGCATGTAGCCACACCATCGCGTACTCGTCGTTGGCGCTTTTTCAGTGCGCCGCGACATATTGCACAACCTCCCACGAGGCGAAGCGTGCATGTTCCCCACCCGCGCCGGAGTGCAACGCAACAATTCGCACGCGAATGTTGTTCATGACCGTTGACGGTGGTCCGAGGGAGATTCTAAACTGGACGGTATAGTCCAGCAGGTATACGAAATGACGAACCTGGATCCCCGGCCGACTTCCGATCGTCAGCAACGGGTGCTCCAGGCGGCTTGTGCGTTATTCCTGCGTGACGGTTACCGCGTCAGCATGGGCGCCGTGGCACGCGAGGCGGGCGTGTCCAAGCAAACTGTGTATGCGCACTTCGAAAATAAGGACACCCTGTTCCACGCTGCCGTCGAACAACTTGTCTTACCCCTGCACGCCACCCTCACCCCGGAAAGTCGCGGCCTGAGCAACACGCTCATCGCGCTGGCCAGGGCGCACCAGACCTACGTGACAGACCAGGTACACGTGGCGCTGGGCCGGATGCTCATCGCGGAAGCCCCGCGGTTCCCGGCCGCGGCGCGAACGTTTTTCCGGACCGCGATCGATACCGTCGCGACCCGGCTGGCCGGTTGCATGGCTGAAGCGATGGACCATGGAACGATGCGCCGCGAGGACCCCGAGGTCGCCGCGGAACTGTTCCTTTCCATGCTTCACGGGCTCGAAGGGGATCGCCGCCTCTTCGGCATCCATGCGAGGGGACAAAAGGCACAGGACGACTGGGCGCGACACGCGGTAACTGTATTTATGCATGCGTACGACATCCTCCCGGATGCCACGGCGCTTACGACAAAGAAACCTGGAATAGGAACGGAGTTCTCATGAATCCCCTGCCCCTGCGCACCCCCCTGCTAGCCCTCGGCCTCGCCGCCGCGCTTGCCGCCTGCCACAAGCAGGAAGCACCACCGGCGCCGCCCCCGGCCCCGGTCGGCATCATCAGCGCCCAGCCGCAGACCGTTCCCCTGATCCAGGATCAGGTCGGACGCATCTCGGCCCTGCGGACTGCCGACGTACGCGCCCGCGTACCCGGCATCCTGCTGAAGCGACTCTATGTCGAAGGCACGGATGTGAAGGCCGGCCAGAAGCTGTTCCAGATCGACCCGCAGCCGCTTACGGCCGAACTGAACTCGCAGCTCGCCCTGCTGGCCTCGGCGAAAGCGACGGCGGCCAACAACAAGGCCACCGCTGACCGCAACCGCGGCCTTATCGGCAAGAACTACGTGTCCCGGCAGGATCTGGACACCGCCGAGGCCGCCCAGCGCACCGCCGATGCTGCGGTGAAGCAGGCGGAAGCCAACGTCCAGGCAGCCCGGATCAACCTCGGCTTCACCGACGTGGTCTCGCCGATCGACGGCCGCGCCGGGCAGCAGCAGGTCACCGAGGGCGCCCTCGTGGGCCAGGGTGACACCACCCTGCTGACCCAGGTCGACCAGATCGACCAGCTCTACGTGAACTTCAGCATGTCGGTCACCGACCTCGACACCATGCGTCGCGCTGCCGCCTCGGGAGACGCCACGCTGTCGCCGACCGACAAGTCCACGGTGAGCATCCAGCTACCGGACGGCTCGGACTACAGCGAGAAGGGCATGCTCGACTTCTCCTCGGCCACGGTGAACCCACAGACCGGCACGGTGAACCTGCGCGCCCAGCTCGCCAATCCCGATGTACGCCTGCTCCCGGGCCAGTTCGTGACGGTCAAGGCCAACCTGGGCAACCTGCATAACGTCTACCTGGTTCCCCAGGCGGCCGTGCTGCGCGATCCGGGCAGCGCCTATGTGCTGGTCGTCGGCGAGGCGAAGGCAAAGGATCCGCAGACGGGCGAAGAGAAGACCATCCCGTCGGCCGCCGTGCGCCGCACGATCGTCGCCGACCGCATCAGTGGCGGGAACTGGGTCGTGACCGGTGGCCTCAAGCCGGGCGACAAGATCATCGTCGACGGCCTCGCCAAGGCGAAGGAAAACGCGCCGGTGAACCCGTCCCCGGCCAAGGCCACGCAGGACGCCGGTGCTCCCGGCGCCCCCGCTCCGGCAAAGGCAGCCTCGTCGGCCGCCCCCGCCGGTAAGCAGTAAGGGAGTTACCCATGCCGACTTTCTTCATCGACCGCCCCATCTTCGCGTGGGTCGTGGCGATCCTGATCAGCCTTTGCGGCACGATCTCCCTGCTCAACATGGGTATCGAGTCGTACCCGAACATCGCCCCGCCACAGGTCGTCGTCACCGCGACCTACCCGGGTGCGAGTGCGGATACGACCGAAAAGACCGTGACGCAGGTGATCGAGCAGCAGCTGACCGGTATCGATCACCTGCTCTACTTCAGCTCCGCCTCCAGCTCCAGCGGCACGGCGACCGTCACGCTGACGTTCGAGACCGGTACGGATCCGGACATCGCCCAGGTCCAGGTGCAGAACAAGGTGTCGCTCGCGACGCCTCGCCTGCCCGCGGAAGTGACCCAGCAGGGCGTCGTGGTGGCCAAGTCCAACCCCGACTTCCTGATGTTCGTCGCGCTGACCTCGAACAATCCGGCGATCGACGGTAACCGACTGACCGACATCGTCTCCTCGCAGGTGCTCGACCAGATCGCCCGTATCCCGGGCGTGGGCAGCACGCGCCAGCTGGGTGCCGAATACGGCATGCGCGTCTGGCTCAACCCGGACAAGCTGCGTGGCTACGGCCTGTCGGCCACGAACCTGCGTGACGCGCTCAGCACGCAGAACGTGCAGTTCGCCGCCGGCTCCATCGGTACCGATCCGGCCACCAACGGCCAGGGCTTCAGTGCCACGGTGTCCGCGGAAGGCCGCTTCACCTCGCCGGAAGAGTTCTCCAACATCATCCTGCGCGCGAACAACGACGGCACCGTGGTCCGCCTCAAGGACGTCGCACGCGTCGAGCTCGGGCCGCAGACCTACGGCTTCAATGCCCAGTGGAACGGCACGCCCACCGGCTCGTTCGGTGTGCAGCTGCTGCCCGGCGCGAACGCGCTGGACGTCGCCAACGCCGTCCGCGCCAAGATGACGGACCTCGCCAAGAGCTTCCCGGACGGCGTCACCTGGTTCGCCCCGTACGACACGACGCAGTTCGTGACAATCTCGATCACGGAAGTGGTGCATACCCTGGTCGAGGCGATCATCCTCGTCTTCCTGGTGATGCTGCTGTTCCTGCAGAACTTCCGCGCCACGATCATCCCGACCCTGGTCATCCCGGTGGCCCTGCTCGGCACCTTCCTGGGTCTGTCGCCGCTCGGCTTCACCATCAACCAGCTCACCCTGTTCGGCATGGTGCTGGCCATCGGTATCGTGGTCGATGACGCGATCGTGGTGATCGAGAACGTCGAACGCATCATGTCGGAAGAAGGGCTGTCGCCCCCGGCAGCCACGCGTAAGGCGATGGGCCAGATCACCGGTGCCATCGTGGCGATCACCGTGGTGCTCGCGGCGGTGTTCGTGCCCTCGGCCCTGCAGCCGGGCGCGTCGGGCATCATCTACAAGCAGTTCGCGCTGACGATCGCGGTGTCGATGGGCTTCTCGGCCTTCCTCGCCCTCTCGTTCACGCCGGCGCTTTGCGCGACGATCCTCAAGCCGACGCACGGCGAGCGGAAGAACGTTGTCTACCGCAAGTTCAACCAGGTCTTCGACAAGGTCCAGCACACCTACTCCGGCCATATCAGCGGCGCGATTCGTCACGCCCCGCGCTGGATGATCGTGTTCGTCCTGATCGCCGTACTCTGCGGCTTCCTGTTCGCCAGGCTGCCGACCAGCTTCGTCCCCGACGAAGACCAGGGTTACGCGCTGGCCATCGTGCAGTTGCCGCCGGGTTCGAGCATCGCTCGTACCGAGCATGTGATGAGCAGCGTGAAAGGTATCGTTCTCAAGGATCCGTCCATCGAGGGCGTGTTCGCGATCTCCGGCTTCAGCTTCGTGGGTACCGGTGAAAACGTCGGTATGGCCTTCATCAAGTTGAAGGACTGGGACACCCGTGACTACACGGCCACCCAGATCATCCAGCAGTTGAACGGCAAGATGCAGGGCGTGCGCGATGCCACGATCTTCGTGGTCAACCTGCCCACGATCCGCGGCCTGTCGCAGTTCGGCGGTATCGACATGTACCTGCAGGCACGTGCCGGCCAGTCGCGCGCGGAACTGACCCAGGCCCGCAATGCCCTGCTCGGCGCGGCCGCGCAGAACAAGGCCCTGGTAGGCATCCGTCCGAACACGCTGGAAGATGCACCGCTGCTGCAGTTGAACGTGGACCGCACCCAGGCTCAGACCATGGGTCTGAACGTCAGCGATATCTATACCGCGATCCAGCTCACGCTGGCCCCGGTGTACATCAACGACTTCCAGTACGGCGGTCGCGTGAAGCGCGTGATGCTGCAGGCGGATGCGCCGTACCGCATGGGTACGGATGCCTTCGCACACATCTTCACGCCCAGCACCCTGGCGTCCTCCACCTCGACATCGGCCACGACGGGCTCCTCCGTTGCCAGCGCGTCCACCACTACAGACAGCTCGATGATCCCGCTGTCCACCGTGGTGCATTCGAACTGGACGATGGCCGCACCGACGCTCAACCGCTACAACGGTTACTCGGCCGTGGAAATCGTCGGTAACGAGGCCCCCGGGTTCTCCACCGGCCAGGCGATGGGTGTCGTCGAAGGCATCGTGAACGACAAGCTGCCGAAGGGCTTCGGTTATGACTGGACAGGCCAGTCGTACCAGGAAATCCTCTCCGGCAACTCGTCGACGATGCTGCTGGCGCTGTCGATCGTGATCGTGTTCCTCTGCCTTGCCGCGCTGTACGAGAGCTGGTCCATCCCGGTCGCCGTCCTGCTGGTGGTGCCGCTCGGCATCCTCGGTACGGTCGTCGCCTCGATGCTGCGTGGCCTGCCGAACGATATCTACTTCAAGATCGGCATGATCACGGTCATCGGCCTGGCAGCGAAGAACGCCATCCTGATCGTCGAGTTCGCGGTGGAGAAGCAGCAGGAAGGCAAGACCCTGCGCGACGGTGTGGTCGAGGCAGCCCGCCTGCGACTGCGCCCCATCCTGATGACCTCGCTGGCCTTCATCCTCGGCGTGTTCCCCCTGGTGATCTCCACGGGTGCAGGTGCGAACTCCCGCCACTCGATCGGCACGGGCGTCATCGGCGGCATGCTCTTCGCCACCTTCCTCGGCCTGCTGCTGATTCCGGTGTTCTACGTCAGCGTTCGCCGCATGCTGGGCGACAAGCTCGACGAGGTCTCGCACACGATGCCGCACGTCGGTCATGATGACGACAACGATCCGCACGGTGGTGGTGGCAACGGTCCGCACGATGGTGGTCCGACCAACCTCGAGCCGCACGCACCGAACGTCGGTGATGTGAGGGCCTTCGATTCGGACTCGCATCGCGGAACGGATCGAACGTAACAAGCGACATCGATAACGAAGAAGCCCGGCGAAAGCCGGGCTTTTTTTTGCTCGTTTTTTTGCTTGTTGTAGGAGCCGATTCATCGGCGATGCTCTCCGCCCCGGCCCCTCACAACTCAAAAGAAGCCACCTACCCTCCCCGCCTCTTCCGCCCGACATAACGCAAAAACGACTGAATCGACCCTCGGTGATCCGGACACACGGACATCACCATGGAAGAAAATTCAGAATCCTTCTATTCCCACCCACCCACTGAACGTAGTTCCATGTTCGTCCGGGGCCAGCGATGGCCCTGAACTTCGAATGGCATGCCGCGAAAGCCCGCTCGAACATATCGAAACACGGCGTCTCCTTTGACAACGCCTGCCTCGCCTTCTCCGATCCTTACTACCGCCAGATCCCACGTCGCGACGGCGGCGACGAAGAACGGTCTCGTATTGTCGCCCTCGCCGCCGACAGATTGCTCTTCATCGTGTACACATGGCGCGGCCGGACCATTCGTCTTATCTCAGCCCGAGAGGCAACCCGCAATGAATCACTTGGATACTGGAAAAATCGTCACTTTCACGCTGGATCCTGATGCTCAGCCTACAGCCGAGCAAATCGCGGAACTCAATGCGCTTGTAGGCCGTCCCATCGATTTCAGCGACAGCCCTGAAACCCCTCCGGACGCCCTTTGGCTCAGCACAGGGCCTGGCAACTTGCTAGGACGCCTCATGGCTGAAGCCCGAGAGCGCGAGCTTGCCGGCGGTCCCTTCGACAGCATTGAACGCTTGCTACCAGAAATGATCGCAAGAGTCGCCGCCATGGAGGATAACTTTCTCGACTTAAGCGACATGCCGGAGATGGCGCCGTACGCCGTCGCGCTGATAACCGGCAACGGTCCCAGTCTCGAAGCGCTCATGCCGGAAGCCCGCAAACTCTCAGTCGCTGCCGCCTAATCCATAAAAAAACCCCGGCGATACCGGGGTTTTCGTGTGCTTAGCCAGAGGTAGCTAGACGCGCCTCAGCGCAACCCCGTCTCCGCACGCGCAATCACCAGACGCTGGATCTCGCTCGTACCCTCGTAGATCTCCGTGATCTTCGCATCGCGGAAGTAACGCTCCAGCGGCATTTCCTTCGAGTAACCCATGCCGCCGTGAATCTGCACGGCCTGATGGGTAATCCACATGGCGGCTTCCGACGCGACCAGCTTGGCCATCGAAGCCTCGGTGCCGAAACGCCCGCCGGTCTTCTCGACCTGAGCCTTGGTCCATGCCGCACGCAGGGTCAGCAAGAGCGCCGAATCCAGCTTGCACTTCATGTCGGCGATCTTCGACTGGGTCATCTGGAACGTACCGATCGGGTGGCCGAAGGCCTTGCGATCGCGCGACCAGACCAGGGTGGCTTCGTACGCGGCGCGGGCGATACCGATGGCCTGCGAGGCAATACCGATACGGCCGGCGTCGAGCACGCCCATGGCGATACCGAAACCCTTGCCTTCGGCGCCGAGCATGTCGTCGGCCGGGCACACGTAGTCGTGGAACTCGATTTCGCAGGTGGCCGAGGCGCGGATGCCGAGCTTCGGCTCGGTCTTGCCGGCCATGAAGCCCGGGCGCTTGGTGTCGATGATGAAGGCCGACACCCCACGGGCACCCATCCCCGGCGTCGTCACGGCGAACAGGACGATGTAGCGGGCCACCGGGCCGGAGGTGATCCAGCTCTTCTTGCCGTTGATCACCCAGTCACCCTCGGCGTTTTTCACGGCGCGGGTGTGCATGTTCGACGCATCGGAGCCCGATTGCGGCTCGGTGAGCGCGTAGGCGCCGATGGCTTCGCCCGAAGCGATGGCGCGCACGTACTTCTGCTTCTGCTCTTCGGTGCCGTTCTTCAGGATGCCGTTGCAGAACAACGAGTTGTTCACCGACATGATGGTCGAGGTGGCGGCATCGGCCGCGGCGATCTCGACCATGGCCAGCACGTAGGCCACCGGATCCATGCCTGCGCCGCCGTACTCTTCAGGCACTTCGATGCCCATCAGGCCCAGCTGACCCATTTCCTGGATGTTCTCCAGCGGGAATTCACCCTTCGCGTCGTGTTCGGCGGCGACAGGGACGATGCGCTTCTGGGCGAAGTCGCGCGCGATGGACTGGATCGACAGTTGGTCGTCGGTAAAACGGAAATCCATGAGCATTCCTCGGGCCGGCCCTGACGGTCGGCAAGTCTTGGGGTAGAGACAAGCCGCCCATTCTAACGGCCGTTCGAGCCATTGCCTCCATGCACTGCAACATCGGCCTTGACGCTGGCGCGGCGCGGCCCCATCCTTATGTATCTCTCTATCGCGATAAAAGGATTCGGCATGGATTTGTCGACGGCCTCCACCGTGCTTCGCCTGCTGGCCGACCCCACGCGGGTCCGCTTGCTCGCCCTGCTGGATCGCGAGGAGTTGACTGTGGCCGAACTGGCCTCCGTGCTGCACCTGGCCCAGCCACGCGTGTCCACCCACCTGGCCAAGCTCAAGGAAGCCGAGCTGGTACGCGACCGCCGGGCCGGCGTGTCCGCCTATTATCGGGCCAACGCGGAGGCCGATCCTACCCTGGCCGCCCTCGTCGCCTCCCTGCGCGACACCCTGAGCGACGCCCTGCTCCGCGAGGATGCAGAGCGCCTTCCAGCCGTCCTCGCCCAGCGGGCGCGCACCGAAGGCTGGGCCGATACCGTCGCGGGCGACATGGAGCGCCACTACTCACCCGGCCGCACCTGGGAAACCCTCGCCCGCTCCCTGCTCCAGCTGCTCGCCACCGGCGACGTACTGGACATCGCTTCCGGCGATGGCGTCACCGCGGAGCTGCTCGCGCCGCACGCCCATTCCATCGTCTGCGTCGACAGTTCGGAGCGCGTGGTGGATGCCGCCCGCTTGCGCCTGGCCAGCTTCACCAATGTGGACGTGCGTACGGGCGACATGCACGCTCTCGACCTGGAAGACAATCGTTTCGATCTTGTCCTGCTGCTCCACGCCCTTACTTATGCGGAGCGGCCCGAGGCCGTCTTTGCCGAGGTGACGCGCGTCCTCAAGCCGGGCGGACGACTTCTCGTGTCGACCCTGGGCGAGCACGAGCACCGCGCCGTGATCGAGCCGTTCGACCATCGCAACCTCGGCTTCACCTGCGAGGGCCTGGTCGCCATGGCGACGGCGGCTGGCCTCGACGTGGTCAGCTGCGAACGCCTCAGCCGCGAGCGCCGCGCGCCGCATTTCGAAGTGATCAGCCTGCTCGCACGCAAGCCCTGACCGGAGACCGCCGATGAGCACCCTACCCTGGCTCCACCCCGACCGCGTCGCCCTTATCGAGAAGGCTCTGTCCGAACGGATCATGATTCTGGACGGCGGCATGGGCACCATGTTGCAAGGCCACCAGCTGGATGAATCCGGCTACCGTGGCGAGCGCTTTTCCGGTGGCCTCGACAGCCGCCACGAACACAGCCACGACCACCCCGGCGAGTGCGACCTCAAAGGCAACAACGATCTCCTGTTGCTGACCCAGCCGGAGATCATCCGCGGCGTGCACATGGCCTATCTCGAAGCCGGCGCGGACTTCGTCGAAACCAATACCTTCAACGCCACGCGCGTGAGCCAGGCCGACTACCACCTCGAGCACCTGGTCCCTGAGCTCAACCGCGAGGGCGCCCGCATCGCGCGCGAAGCCTGCGATGCCATGACCGCGCTGACGCCGGACCGGCCGCGCT
>NZ_JBFUJE010000081.1:0-12525 GCF_056401535.1 Luteibacter sp. P4_E6
GGATCGACGTGGTTCTCGGGGTGGTTCCGAAGCTGTTTAAGCATCTTCCAGCGGCTGTACTCACCTAGCGTGCCGCTCCAGAGTGCTTTCAGTTTGCCGGTGATTTCGGCGTTGTGCTCGTGACCCGTTTCGAGGCCGGAGAGGATGCGATGGATGCCGGTTTGCAGGCTCGCCATGGCTGATGCGACGAGGCTGGTGTTCGGTTCCCTGCCGACCCTGACGTCGGTAAGAAGATGATCGGAGAGGCTGTCGACGTCAGTGATATGAGCCAGCCGCGGTTGCGTGGGCACCCAATGGGCTAGCAGCCAGGCGACGAGTGCATCGCGCCACAGTTCCCCGTGACGGCCTTCGATCTCCAGTACCTCGTCGTCGTTACACGCGGCCATCATGCGGGTGGCGACCATCTCGAAGAGGGAGTGGTCCTGGGTGAACTTCAGCTTGTTCAGGCCTTGCAGCGCGTCGATCGACATGCCAGTGCGCGCGGAGAGCTCGTGCATACGCATAAGGTAGTCGATGTCGCGGAGGTCTTCGGCCGTTCCGGCGACGGTCTTCGGTGCGATGGCGAGGGCGATGAGCTCGATGTCTTTACTGCGCCAGCCAGTCAGTTTTGCCAGCGTCGCTGCGCTTTTTTCAGGCGTCAACGTGCGATTGGTCTTGGCTTCCCGCAGGTAATCGATGGCCTGGTGTTCCTCGACGCCCTCCTGCAAAGTGGCCAGCCAGTCGCCGTAGCGGGTGACCTGATATAGCGTGGTGAAGTCGAGGGGGCGCATGGCGGAGGAAAGACCCTCCAGATTGAACCAGTCCGGCTGCTCGGTCATCGCCTTGAGTCCGTTGGGACTCAGCCGAAGGAGTTGCATGACGGCGGAGCGACGTTCGAGCTCGGTCCACATGCGTAGGTCGTCGGGGCCAAAGGCCGCCGCCAGGGCGTTCACGTCGATCGTTACCGTGGTCCTGGTCGCCTCGGTCGTCGGCGTGGGCAAAGCGGTCTTTGCTGCCGAGGCGATGGCGCGCTGTTCGAGCGCGTCGATCGCGGCAATGAACGTGGTAGCGTCGCTGTTGATCCAGTGTAGCAAGGGAAGAGCAAGCGACGGATCGATTAGTTGCAGCGCATGCCGGATCGCGCTTGATACGAGGTCTGTCTTCGTCGCCACCTTCGTACCGTCTTCCCCATCCGCGCTGCCTTTAACGGCAGCGCGCTGTGCCGTTATGACTAAGCGGGTCGCTTCGATCCAGCGAGCGGACGGTTTGGTCGGTTCGGGAATCAAGAGACACCGGCACAAGGCGGCTATCGGCAACCGGTGCTGCTTGAACCATTCAGCAGCATTCATGACCAGGGCGATGACGTTCAGTACATCGGCCGAATCGCTTGCCGTAGCCGGTTCGCGGCTCCATGCCCCGAAGAGCCATGTGCTGAAGTCGAAGGCACCCTCGTCGGAGTCGTTGCCTTCGGCGTCGTCGGTGTCGATCGCGCCGCCGGAGGTGGTTTGCGTTTCCGGTTCAGGGGCGAGCGACGGCGTGCCTGCCAGTTGGCTGAAGACCTCCGGGTTCTCTTTATTCAACGCGCTGAGGAAGGGCGTGATTTCCTCGGTATTCAGACCCACAGCTCGAGGCAGCGCAATCAGGCGGTAGCAGGCCGATACCACGTCGAGCGTTCGCTTTGGCTTCGTGATGTCCTGCGCTTCGATTACGCATTCGAGTGCCCAGCGAACCGTGGTCTCGTCGGCGCCGAATGCCTGGCTAAGCTGGCTCACCGTCACCGCGCTATCGACGTCCTCCGCTTCGATGGAGAACTCCATGCCATCCATGGTGAGTACGGGCTCGGCGTCCTGGCGATCGAGGATGCCGCGCGGGTTGAAGAGGGTGTCGTAAAACGGCGTCTCACGTCCCGTGGCGCACACGGCAATCGAGCCGATGAAGGCAGCGAACTGGTTCGCGGTCACGCCGTATTGTTCGCGCAGGTGCTGGAACATCCCCATGGCGCGCATGGTGGTCGGCGTCATCTTGAAATCGGTGCGGTGGCCTTCGGCGCGTAACGCGGTGACCACGAGCAAGTCGATGTCGGGAAACGGCAGTTTCATCGCGTGGTGCAGGCGGATGATACGAATCATCCGATCGAGATGCGCATCGGTGGCACCTACGATCGTGATGTCACCGCTGGCGTCACCGCTTCCTTCGGCGGTCGCGTTGCACAGGTAGAGCGGTGTCGTGCCGTTGTGGATGAAGGCGGCACCGAAGTCCGCATTCGACGAGGGCTCGGTTGTCGTTTCTGCAAAAGGGCTGCGCACGACAGCTGAAGGAGGTGCCCTATCCTCGCCAGCCAATGCGGGCCGGTAAACGGCAAGGCATTGGCGCAGTTGCTTCCGGCTGAGGCCAAGTACACGGCGCAGCGTGTCGGTGTGGGTGAGGTCGGGCTCGTCGGCGGCCGCGAAAGGCAGTCGCGATGCGTGCTCGCGCAAGGTGGCGATCGTCGCGGCGACCGTACTGTCGTCTGCCGTAAGTAGCTGACGTAGCTCGGGTGACAGACCGCTCGCCATCGTCGTGGCCGCATGGAGCGAGGCCGAACTACGATTGCTGAAGGTGAAATTGGGATAGTTGTAGTCGGATTTTCTGACCGCGTCCCATGCCGTCAGCTTGCGCTGCTGCAAGACGGCCTTGATGCGCTCCCAGCTGAAGTGAAAGGGAAGGCTTGCGGGAAAGCTCGCAGTTGCAATGTTTTCGTGAAGGCGCAAAAGGCGTTTGGCGGCCTCGTCGGATCCGTCCGTCGTGAGTGCGCGGGAGGTTGGAACTTCGACCCCTACTTCACGGACCCTGTCCTCGAGGATGTCGATGACGCGGCGCAGGGCGGGGAACGTCCGCTTCAGTGAGCTGTCGTCCATCGGCATGCGGGGAATGTCCGGCCGACGCTCTTGGAGAAGAATCCGAAAGGCCTTTTCATCGACATCGCCGGAAGTGCTCTTGCCGTTTTCGAGGCGGCTCAGCAGTTCGTGCAACTCGGTCAGATAGGCGAGCGGCAAGGTGTTGTCGTTGAGTTCGCCCGGTTGGACCGACTCTGGCCAGCCGAAAAGGCTGATATAGCTCGCGGAATGGTTAGCGCGGCTGGCCTTGCGCGGCGCCTGCGGCGGTGTTTCGTTGGGCATGTCATCGTCCTTGACTGTGATTCCTCGCCGCGTCCGAATGGGCGACGGCGTGTGCATTCCATGCACGCCCGACCCTACGCCCCCTCAAGCATCCCGGGGAGTAGGCCATTGGTTGTAGGCGTCCGGGCAGGGGCGCGGCGGGGACGTTAGAATGGGCGGATGACCCAGCTCCCTTTCGACCTCCTCGCCACCGATGGCGCGGCCCGGCGTGGCCGTCTCCGATTCGGCCGCGGCACCGTGGAAACCCCGGCGTTCATGCCGGTGGGCACCTACGGTTCCGTCAAGGCCATGACCCCCCGCGACGTGCTCGACACCGGCGCGGAGATCATCCTTGGAAACACCTTCCACCTGTTCCTGCGCCCGGGCCTGGAGATCGTCGGCGAATTCGGCGGCCTGCATAAGTTCATCGGCTGGGATAAGCCGATCCTTACCGATTCCGGTGGCTTTCAGGTCTTTTCGCTGGCACATAAGCGCAAGATCACCGAAGAAGGCGTCACGTTCGCCTCGCCCGTGGACGGCTCGAAGGTGTTCCTTTCGCCCGAGGAGTCCATGCGGATCCAGAAGGTGCTGGATTCGGACGTGGCCATGATCTTCGACGAATGCACGCCTTACCCGGCCACGGAGAAGGTCGCTTCCGATTCGATGGAGCTCAGCCTGCGCTGGGCCGAAAGATCACGTCAGGCCTTCGACGACCTGAAGAATCCGAATGCCCTGTTCGGCATCGTCCAGGGCAGCACGTATGAAAACCTGCGCCACCGGTCGGCCGAGCGGCTGATCGAGATCGGCTTCGACGGCTATGCCGTGGGTGGTCTCGCCGTGGGTGAGCCGGAGGCAGAGCGCAACCACACCCTCGACCTCACGCTGCACGTCCTGCCGAAGGACCGGCCGCGTTACCTCATGGGTGTGGGCCGCCCGGAGGACATCGTCGAGGCCGTGCGCCGCGGTGTCGACATGTTCGACTGCGTGATGCCGACGCGTAACGCCCGCAATGGATTCCTGTTCACTCGGGAGGGCACGTTACGCATACGTAACGCGAAGTTCTCCATGGATACGCGCGTTATCGAGGAAGATTGCGACTGTTACGCCTGCGCCAACGGCTTCAGCCGGGCCTATCTGCGCCATCTGGATCGCTGCAACGAAATCCTCGGCAGCCAGCTGGCTACGATGCACAACCTGCGCCACTACCAGCGCCTGATGGCTGGCCTTCGCGGCGCGATCGAGGCTGGCACGCTGGACGACTTCGTCGCTGACTTCTACGCCGCGCGGCGCAAGGCCGAAGTCGACGGCTGACTTGCGGCTGCTCTCCGGCGCCCCCAAGCCTTGGCGGGGCGCCGTACATAAGCACCGGGGTGCGTGGCATAATCCACGATCTTTTTACGTGAGCAGCCGCTTTTCCGTGGCTGTTCCATGACTTGCGAGAATTGACGATGAGCCTTCCGACCTTCGCCGCCATTGCACAGGCCACCGCTCCCGCTGCCGGGGCCACCCAGGGTGGGGCACTCGGCCTCTCGCCGCTGATCATGATGGCGGTGCTGTTCGGCATCTTCTATTTCATGATGATTCGCCCGCAGATGAAGCGCCAGAAAGAGCATCGCAACCTGCTGTCCGCGCTCGCCAAGGGCGACGAAGTGGTGATGGGCGGCGGTCTTGCCGGCCGCATCGAAGACGTGGGCGAGTCCTTCGTTCGCGTGGAGATCGCCCCGGGCACCGTCGTTCAGGTGCAGAAGGGTTCGATCACCCAGGTCCTGCCGAAGGGCAGCCTCAAAAAGTCCTGAGCTTCGTCTCAATGGCGTCAGCCGCGGCCGCTTGTGGCCGCTTTTCATGGAATGGCAAGGCATGAGTGATTTTCCACGCTGGAAGTACGCGCTGGTCGTGATCGTGTTGCTGCTCGGCATCGTTTACGCGTTGCCGAACGTCTTCCCGGCCCAGCCGGCGGTACAGATCTCGGGTAACCGCGGCGCGACGGTCGATGCGGCACTGAAAACCAAGGTCGAGGACATCCTCGCCACGGCGAAGACGCCGGCCACGGTGATCGACGTTGATGCGAAAACCAGCCGCCTGCTGGCACGCTTCGCCACGGCGGATGCGCAGACCAAGGCGGCGGACGCTCTGCGCACCACCCTGGGCGAGAGCTACACGGTGGCGCTCAACCAGGCGTCGACCGTGCCGACCTGGCTGCAGTCGATCAATGCCTTCTCGATGCCGCTCGGTCTGGACCTTCAGGGCGGCGTGCACTTCCTGATGGAAGTGGATCAGGGCGCGGTGATCGATGCGCAGGAAACGCGCTACACCGATGACATCCGCGCGTTGCTGCGCGAGAAGAAGGTGTCCTACGACGCCGTCAATCGCAATGCGCGCGGCCAGGGCGTCAGTGTGGTGCTGCGTACAGACGCCGACCGCCAGGCGGCGGCAGCCCTCATCGCTACCGACTACCCGGAACTCACGACGACCGACGGCGCGGCCACGGGCAATCGTTTCATCCTCGACGCGGTGATCAAGCCGGCCAAGCTGCGCGAGCTCTCACAGAGCATGATCACGCAGAATCTCACGACGCTTCGCCAGCGCGTGAACGCCCTGGGCGTGTCCGAGCCGCTGATCCAGCAGCAGGGCGCCAACCAGATCGTGGTGGAACTCGCCGGCGTGCAGGACACCGCCGAGGCGAAGAAGATCATCGGTGCCGTCGCCACGCTGCAGTACCGCGCTGGCCTGTACACGCCGCCGCAGGCCGCCGACGCCGCCCGCTCGGGCAGCGTGCCGCCGGACGCCAAGCTRTACTACGGTCGTGACGGCCGTCCATACCTGCTGAGCAAGACCATCATCGCCACCGGTGACGAACTCACCTCGGCGGTATCCGGTCGTGATCAGCAGAACGGCACGCCCAATGTAAGCGTCTCGCTGAACAGCGCCGGCGCACGCAAGATGCAGGACTTCACCAACGGCAATGTCGGCAAGCCGATGGCGGTGCTCTACATCACGCGGACCACCGAAACCAAGATGGTCGACGGCAAGGAAGTGAAGACGCCGAAGATCACCGAAGAGGTGATCAACTACGCGAACATCAGCTCGCCGTTCGGCAAGCAGTTCTCGACCAACGGCCTGCCCAGCGATTCGGAAGCTTCGGAACTGGCCCTGCTGCTTCGCGGTGGTTCGCTCGCGGTGCCCATCGACATCGTCGGTGAGAGCGTGATCGGTCCCAGCCTCGGCGCGGACAACATCGACAAGGGCTTCAAGGCGGTGATGCTCGGCCTCGGGCTGGTGCTGGTGGCCGCGGCGATCTACTACAAGCTGTTCGGTCTCGTCGCCGACATCGCGCTGTTCTTCAACCTGGTGCTGCTCATCGCGGTCATGTCGATGATCCACGTCACCCTGACCATGCCGGGCATCGCGGGTATCGTGCTGACCCTCGGTATGGCGATCGACGCCAACGTGCTGATCTGCGAGCGTATCCGCGAAGAACTGCGTAACGGCTCCTCGCCGCTGGCTGCGATCCGCACCGGCTACGACAAGGCCTGGGCGACGATTCTCGACGCCAACGTGACCCACCTGCTCGCCGCGCTCGGCCTGATGACCATGGGCTCGGGTCCGATCAAGGGCTTCGGCGTCACGCTTTTCATCGGTATCCTCACGTCGATGTTCACGTCGGTGACGGTCACGCACGCCATCACCGCGCTGATCCACGGCGGCCGCAAGCTCAAGACCCTGTCGGTCTGAGGAGGAAGCCATGGAAATCTTCAACCACAATTCGAACTTCAACTTCCTCGGCCTGCGTCGTTTCAGCATCGGCCTCGGCATCCTGCTGATGGTCGGCTCGATCAGCCTGATCCTCACCAAGGGCTTCAACTACGGCCAGGACTTCGTCGGCGGCGTAGCCGTCGAGGTGGAATACCAGGCCCCGATCGATCCGGCGGACGTTCGCTCGGCGCTGGAGAAATCCGGCCTCGAGAATCCGCTGGTCCAGGCCGTTGGCGGCACGCGTGACTACACCATCCGCATGCAGCCGAAGGACGACAAGAACTCGGTCTCCCTGACCGGCGACGAAGCCGCCGCCAAGGTCGCGGGTGATGTCATCGCCGCGCTCAAGGTCTCGCGTCCGGACGTGATCCAGAAGAGCCGCTCCTTCGTCGGCCCGCAGGTCGGTGAAGAGCTGCGCAGCGACGGCGTGGTCGCCGTGGCCTTCGTCATCATCGGCATCATGGGTTACCTGTGGCTCCGCTTCGAGTGGCGTTTTGCCGTCGCGGCGCTGGCCACCGAGATCCACGACGTCCTGGTCACCCTGGGCATCTTCGCGATCACCCAGCGCGATTTCGACCTGACCGTGCTTGCCTCGGTGCTCGCCGTGGTCGGTTACTCGATCAACGACAAGGTGGTCGTGTTCGACCGTGTCCGCGAACTGTTCCGCGCCAGCCGTAATGCGACGCCGGAAGAGGTGCTCAACCGTTCGATCAACAGCACGCTGTCGCGAACGATCATCACCTCGCTGTTCACCGGTATCACCATGGCGGCGCTGTTCTTCATCGGCGGCCCGGTGGTTCACGGCTTCGCGATCACCATGCTCATCGGCATCCTGGTCGGCACGCTGTCCTCCATCTTCATCGCCAGCCCGATCCTGCTGTGGCTCGGCGTGTCGAAGAAGGATCTCATGCCGCGCAGCAAGGAAGATCCGGAGCTGGAGCGTCGTCCGTAAGTCGGCGGCCCCCACAGGTCAATCCCCACAGGGTAAATCTCCACAAGGTTAAACAAAGAAGCCCGCCATTTCTGGCGGGCTTCTTTGTTTGTCACACCCCGTCCCTGAGATCAGAATTCGTCCCTGTCCTCGATAGCGCCTTCCGTGTCGTTGGCGAGCGTCAGCACGACGTAGGCGGAGCCTACGAGCGAAGCGCAAAGCCATGCGTAGACCATCTGTATCGCTGTCCTGGGGATCGCGGCGGCGACCCTGGGCGCGAGCGCCAGGCCAACGAGGCCGGCAATCGCGAGGACTGCGGATACGGTCCACGCCAGACGCCGGGAAGGCGACGTAGTGGTGATGACGTTCATGTGGTGCCCCTGTTACCCCTGTTTCGCGGTCGTCGTGAATGCTGTGTGAGGCCGCTTGATGTAGGAAATACCCTACAAGAACTTGAGGGGCAAGTGCCCATCGGCTGAATGATGGGTGTGATCCGTGTCACGTTTTCTCAGGTAAAGCTCCCAAGGTCCCGGCTGGGCTAGAATTTCCACCCCCGATGAGGTTTCACCCATGGCAGAACGCGAATTTCCAGGCTTCACCCTGCGCAGCAGCGCTACCCAGGACGGCTCCCGCTTCAAGGCGCTGCTGTCATCGCATCCGGTGGCCAAGGGCTTCCCCAGCTATTTCACCGTCTACGATCAGCGCAGCTTCCGCGACGAGGAGAGCGCACGGGCGGCGGCGGAGAAGGCGCTAGGTCTGGTGCTGGAAGTGGATGATGAGGGCGCACCGGTGTTTGCCGAGGACGAGACCGGCTTCGACGACGACAAGCTCGAAGGCGCGTTGCCGGGTGAGCCGCTGGGCGACGAGTCGGACGACGAAGACCTAGACGAAGACGAAGACGACCACCATCACAGGGGCGCCTGACCCCGGTCAGTGCGGCATGGCGTCGCCCACCGCCTTCAGCAGGCTGCGGCGGTCGTAGGGTTTGGCCAGGAAGGCGGCCAGTGTGCCCAGCCTGCCCGTGGCTTGAGCTGCATCCCCTGAAACGACCACGCAGATCACCGGGTTTCCCCGCCGGTGCAGTTCCCGCACAAGATCGATGCCATCCATCTCCCCAGGCATATTCACGTCGGTGAGCACAAGGCCCACCTCCGGATGCGCGGCGAGAACAGTCAGCGCCGCATTGGCGTTCATGGCAGTAAGCACCTCATACCCCTCCCGCTCCAGCATGTAGCTGGTGATGTCGAGTACGTTGGGGTCGTCTTCCACGACAAGTACATGTCCGGCGGCGGTCATGGGCAATCCCTTGGGGCGATGGCCGGCACTCTCCGCTTGCTGTCGTGCGGGCGACGTGACAGATATGCCTTGACACGAAGCCGTGCCGCGGTGCGTCATAGCACGGCACACGGCTAGGGGAAGGCGGGCGCGCCATGAGCACTGGGGACGGGCGGTACAGGCAGTTTGTCGAGGCCTCCGCCGATTGCATGAAAGAGCTCGACCGCGAAGGGGTCATCCGCTTCGTGGCCGGTCTTGGCTGCGCGGCGCTGGCGCCGGAAGGCGTCGATCACTTGCTGGGCACTCGGTGGCTGGATCTCTGGCCCGTGGAGGCACGCGACATGGTTGCGCGGGCGCTCGATCGCGCGGCAGCCGGGGAGCGGGTGGACTTCGTCAGCGCCCGGCGCACCTCGGTGGGCACGTCCCGCTGGTGGGAAGTCATGGTGGCCCCCGTCGTCTGCAACGACACCCTCGATCACTTCATCGTGATCAGTCGCGACGTCACCGAGCGGGTCGCCCTGCAGGCGGCGCTCGAGGCGATCAACGAGCTCCTGCAGGACCGATTGAACGAGTCGGTCGCCCGGTCGGCCAGCGCCACGACACAGTACGGCAGCCTGCTCGAGCGGCTGGAGGCCGAACACGGCGCCCGGCGGCAAGCGGAAAGTTCGCTGGCGGGTGTCAGCGAGCAACTGGCGATGGCCCAGCGGGGGCGGGACCTTGCGGAGGCCAGTGCGCGTCAGGCCCAGAAGCAGCAGGCGATCGGCCAACTGGTCAGCGGTATCGCCCACGACTTCAACAACATGCTGCAAACGGTGATCGTGAGCCTGTCGGGTCTGCAGGACGATGTGGACGAACTGGCACCGCGGCACCGGCGCATGCTCACCTACGCCGTCGAAGGCGCCCGGCACGCCACGGCGTTGACCCGGCGGTTGCTTGCCTTCGCCCGGAACCAGCAGGCCCGTCCCGAACCCTTCGATCTGGGCGACATCGTGGAAGGATTCGCGGATTTTGCGCGTCATGGAATGAGTGGGCGTATCGCCATCGAGGTCTATCGCCAGCCCGGGCCGCTACCCGTATGGCTCGACCGTCACGGTTTCGAACAGGCCCTCATGAATGTCTGCCTCAACGCCCGGGATGCCATGGAGGGGATGGGCAAGATAGTGATCGAGGTCGGTGAGCGCATGGGCGGCGGGTCCACGGGCGAGGTTATGCGCGAGCGCGCCGCCACCCGACAGATTTTCGTCAGTGTGACGGATACGGGCGGAGGCATGGCGGAGGACGTCCGTCAGCGCTTGTTCGAGCCGTACTTCACGACCAAGGAAGGCGGCTCGGGCCTGGGTCTGGCCCAGGTCTACGGGACGGTGGCGCAGGCCGGTGGCGGCATCGAGATCGAGAGCGAGGCCGGCGTCGGCACCCGCATCCGGCTCGTGTTTCCGCGCTATCCCGAACCGCTCGAGTTGCCGGAGTGAATCGTTCAGAAAACGTGACGAAGTTCCTCAATTTTTAGCCATGGCGGCCGATAAGAAAGACGACTGGGAAGGAAGCACGTCATGTTGGTCATCATTGGTTTTATCGTCGTCCTGGTCTCGGTGCTTGGCGGCTATGTGCTCTCGCACGGTTCGATCGGCGCCCTCTGGCAGCCGTACGAACTGCTGATCATCTTCGGCGCCGCCGTGGGTGCGTTCGTCAGCGCCAATTCGATCGACATCGTGAAGGGCGCTGGCCGTGACGCCATCGGCCTGTTCAAGGGCCCGCGTTACCGCAAGCAGGACTACATCGACCTGCTGTCCCTGCTGTACGACATCTTCACCAAGATGCGTAAGGAAGGGCAGCTGGGCATGGAATCCCACATTGAGGACCCGGCCAACAGCAGCCTGTTCTCCGCCTACCCGCGCCTGATCGCGGAGCACCACCTCATCGACTTCGTCACGGACTGTCTGCGCCTCATCGTTGGCGGCAGCATGGATCCCCACGAGCTCGAACAGCTGCTCGATGTCGAGCTGGAAACGCATCACCACGAGGCGATGGCACCGGCCCTGGCCGTGCAGAAGATGGCGGACGCGCTGCCGGGCTTTGGTATCGTCGCGGCGGTGCTGGGCATCGTCATCACGATGAAGTCCATCGATGGCGATGCCGCGGTGATCGGCGAGCACATTGCTGGCGCGCTGGTGGGTACGTTCCTCGGCATCCTTCTTTCCTACGGCTTCGTCGGTCCGCTGTCGGCGGCGATGGAGGCGCGTGTGAGTACGGATGGCCGTGCCTTCGAGTGCGTGAAGGTGGGTCTGCTGGCCAACCTGCGCGGATACAACCCGATGGTCTCGGTCGAATTCGCCCGCAAATCGCTGCAGACCACCACGCGGCCGAGTTTCCAGGACCTCGAAGCGCATCTGAAGAGCGCTCGGTAAGTCCCCGATGAGTGACCTGAAGCAAGTCATCATCGTCCGCAAGAAGAAACGGGGTGCTCACGCGCACCACGGCGGCGTTTGGAAGGTGGCCTACGCCGACTTCGTCACGGCCATGATGGCGTTCTTCCTGGTCATGTGGCTGGTCGGCGCCGGCACCAAGCAGCAGCGCGCGGCGATCTCCGAATACTTCAAGAACCCGAGCATGACCCAGGGCCAGTCGACCATGGCGCCCTCGGGCAAGATGGGGCCGGGCGGTGCCAGCACCAGCATGATCAAGCTCGGTGGTGCGATGGACCTGCCCAAGGGGCCGGGCGACAACCAGGCCTTCGCCAAGCCGAGTGGGTCGGACATCGACAAGCTGGCCAAGGAAAAGGAGAAGCGTCGTCTCGAGCAGCTGATGAAGGACCTGACCGAGGCGATCGCCAAGAGCCAGGCCATGGCCCCGTACAAGGACCAGTTGCTGATCGACATCACTTCGGAAGGCCTGCGCATCCAGATCGTCGACAAGCAGAACCGTCCGATGTTCGACACCGGCAGCGGCGCCCTCAAGCCCTACACCGTGCAGATCCTTCACGAGCTGGCGGGCTTCGTGAACCAGGTGCCGAACAAGATCAGCATCTCTGGCCATACGGATAACGCGCCGTACATTCGCGCAGACAGCGCCTACGGCAACTGGGAGCTCTCCGCTGACCGCGCGAATGCCGCGCGCCGTACACTCACCGAGGGTGGCATGCAGCCGGACAAGGTCGCCCGCGTGGTGGGCCTGGCGGCGTCGGTGCCGTTCGACAAGACCGATCCGTCCTCGGCGATCAATCGCCGCATCAGCATCGTGGTGATGACGAACGAGGCGGCGAGGGCCGCCTTGTCGACGGAAGTCGCGGACGAGGCAAAAACGCTCCCGGCCGTGCCGACGCTGCATTCGGCGGAAGCCGAGCATGTGAGCGGCGGCGCGCCTGACGCACCGGCCGGCACCTCGGCATCGGCGTTCGGCTGCGCCATGCCGGTGGCTGCGGAAGGCACGCCAGGCGGCTGACCGGCACGGACC
>NZ_JBFUJE010000082.1:0-12450 GCF_056401535.1 Luteibacter sp. P4_E6
GAGCTTGCCGACGTCGTGCGCGCTCAGCCGCCCGGGATCGAGCGGTAGGCGCGTACGTCGTTGGGTGACACTGACGCGGCCTTGTTCGACCAGGCCTGACGTATGTACGTCACGACCGCCGCCGCATCGTCGTCCGACAAGGTCTGCGAAAACGGCGGCATCGAATAAGGACGCGGATTGCCAGCCGTTCCCGGCGCGAACCCACCCGACAACACGATACGAATCGCGTTGATCCCGGTCGGCTCGACGACGGACGAATTGCCGTCCAGCGGCGGATACGCATCACCCTTCCCGCGCCCATCGGCCGCATGGCATCCCGCGCACTGGTCCGTGTAGACCTTCTGCCCCGTCTTCGCGAGATCGGCGGCGTCGGCGGCGGATTCGTGTTGGCGCGGCGGTGCACGTTCGGGAAGCGATTTCAGGTACGTGGCCATCGCGGCGAGGTCACTGTCGTCGAGATGCTGCGTGCTGCGGATCACCACGTCGGCCATCGGACCGAAGGCCGTGCCCTTCCGCGAGCGTCCGGTCTTGAGCAACGCCACGACATCGGCCTCGGTCCAGCCACTCAGCCCGCCGTTCGGACCCATGGACAGATCGGGCGCGTACCAGTTCTGCACGGGTACAAGGCCGCCGGCGACGAAGGGATCGGTGATCATGGCGCCAAACGTGTTGCGCGGGGCGTGACACTCGTTGCAGTGCCCGAGCCCCTGCACGAGGTACGCGCCGCGATTCCACGACGCCGATTGTTTCGGATCGGGCTGGTACTCGCCCTCGTCGAAGTAGAGCAACCGCCAGGATCCCATCAACGAACGCATGCTGTACGGCCAGCGCAAGGCCGGCTCCGTGTGCGCGAGCTTCACCGGCGGAAGGCTCTTCAGGTACGCGAAGATCGCATCGGTGTCGGCGCGCGTGACCTTCGTGTACGACGTAAACGGAAACGCGGGATACAACGACGTGCCGTCGTGCCCCTTGCCCGAGTGCATGGCGTGATAGAAGTCGTCGGCCGTCCAGCCGCCCAGGCCTGTTTCCCGATCGGGTGTGAGGTTGGGTGCCGTGATCGCACCGAACGGGGTCGGGACGACGTGTCCGCCCGCGAACGACTGACCGTTGCGTGCGGTGTGGCAGGAGTCGCAGTCGCCGGCGAGCGTGAGGTAGTGACCCCGCGCGACGAGGTCGTCGGCGCTGGCGGTCCATGCCGTGCAGACCAGCGCGAATGCAGCGAACACACGTAGGAAAGGCTTCATGTGCCCCCTCCCAATACGCCGCAACGCAGTGGGGGCGTGAGGCTGCCCTCGGGTTCCGCATGTGCATTTTCCGGTACGGGACGCTGGGCGAGCCAGGCCGAGACCGCGCTGATGTCGGCGTCGCTAAGGCGACTGACGATGGTCTTCATGCAGTCCGGCGCCACCGTGTTTCGCGTATTCGTGCGCCAGGAACCCAGCTGGGCGCTGATGTAGTCGTATGGCAGGCCGACGAGCCCGGGGATGTCCGGCTGCACGCCCGTGAGGTTCGGGCCGTGACAGGCCATGCAGGGAGGAATGGCGCGGGCGGAATCGCCCTTGGTGGCCAGTTGCTCGCCACGCGCCATCGCTGCCGGTGATGTCGCCGGTACATCGTGCAGCGCGTACGGCACATCTTGCGCGGAGAAGTACTCGGCGATCTCACGCATGAAATCGTCGGTGAGCGGGCCGACCGTGTACTCCATGATCGGGTAGTGCCGCAGACCGCGCTGGAAGTCCTGCATCTGCCGATGCAGGTAGCCCGCCGGCTTGCCGGCCAGGCGCGGGTTGAAACCGTTGCTGCCACCTTCCCCGTGCTCACCGTGACAGCTGGTGCAGGCGGCGATGCGCTGGACCAGCGTGTCGGGCACCGGCGGCGTCTCGGCGGCCATGGCCTGCATGGCGCAGAACGCGGCGGCGGAAATGACCAGCCGGCGGAAAAGACGACGCATGTGGCACTCCCTGGCGTTTCGTTGACAAGCCCGGCAAGAGTCGCGCGGGCATGACTTCCGTGCAGTATAGCCACGCACGGCAATGCGGTAGATTGCACGCAGTCGCCATCGCATCGCCAGGGGGAAAAGACATATGCAGCATGTATGGATCAGGCCGGCCGCACTGACACTGGCCCTCACCGTCACGTTTTCCGCGAGCGCCGTGCAGGCACGCACCGCGAACGAAGACGACGCCTTTGCGTCCATTGCGACGATTCGCCAGGCATATGCCACGGGTACGCTGACGCCCGAAGGCCTCACCACCCTCTTCCTCTCGCGGATCGCCACGATCGACAAGGCGGGGCCGACGGTGAATGCCGTGCTGGAAACCAACCCGGACGCCCTGGCCATTGCACGCAAAGCGGGCAAGAACGGTCCGCTGGCCGGCATCCCCATCCTGCTCAAGGACAACATCGATACGGGCGACCGCATGCAGACCACGGCCGGCTCGCTCGCGCTGGTGGGCAAGCCGGCGCCGCACGACTCGGCGGTCGCAGCGAAGCTGCGCAAGGCGGGTGCCGTGATCCTCGGCAAGACCAACCTGAGTGAATGGGCCAACATGCGCAGCAACCACGCCACCAGTGGCTGGACGGGACGCGGTGGCCTCACGGTCAATCCCTATGTGCTCGACCGCAATGCCTGTGGCTCGAGCGCGGGCTCGGGGTCGGCGGTCGCCGCCGGCCTTGCCACCGTAGCGATCGGCAGCGAGACCGACGGCTCGATCATCTGCCCCGCCTCGATGACAGGCCTCGTCGGTATCAAACCGACGGTCGGGCTGGTCAGCCGCACGGGCATCATTCCCATCTCGCACAGCCAGGACACCGCCGGCCCGATGGCACGTAGTGTCGCCGACGCCGCGACGGTCCTCAGCGCGATCGCCGGCAGCGATCCACGCGACCCGGCAACGAAAGATGCTGACAAGCACGCCACCGATTACACGAAGTTCCTCGACCCGAATGGTCTACGCGGCAAGCGCATCGGCGTGGTGCGGCAGCTGGGTGGCATCGAGCCGAATGCGGATCGCGCGTTGGAAAAAACCATCGCCATCCTCAAAGCGCAGGGTGCGACCGTGGTCGACCCCGTCGAGATTCCGCATCTGAAGGAGCTCAGCGAGCACGAGATCGACGTGCTGCTTTACGAGTTCAAGCACGACATCAACGCCTACCTCGCCGGCCGCCCCGACCAGCCGATGAAAACGCTGGCCGACCTCATCGCGTTCAACGACCGGGAAGCCGCGAAGGAGATGCCGTGGTTTGGCCAGGAGTTGTTCCTGCAGGCACAGGCGAAGGCCGATCTCACCGACCCGACGTACATCGAGATCCGCGACCGCAACCAGCGTCTTGCCGGGCCCGAAGGCATCGACGCGGCGCTGGCGAAGGATCACCTCGACGCCCTGCTCGCCCCGAGCTGGGGCCCGGCGTTCGTCAACGACCTGGTCCTGGGCGATCACGTCGTCAGCGGCGACCCAACCGTCGGCGGCGTCTCGGCGCCCGCGGCGATCGCCGGCTACCCGTCGATCACCCTGCCCGTCGATTTCGCACACGAGCTACCCGTCGGGGTAGTGTTCTTTAGTGCGAAGTGGAGCGAACCTACACTCATCTCGATCGCGTATGGTGTCGAGCAAAAAGCCAACGCGTACAGGCGACCGAAGTTCCTGCCGACCCTGCCGGTTCGCTGATAAAACGTTTCTTCGCGGATTACCGGGGCTCGGCTTTGCCATCGCTCTCTACACTTGGGCGTCTCGCGGGGAGACCTTGGTGCCCACCCTCGAGGCGAGTTCCGCACAAGTGGAGCGGCCGTAGGCCAAATAAGTACACGGCCGCGCAGCGGCCTTTCCGGTACGAAACGCGGAGGACGTGTCTGAGCAGCGAGGGTGGGCACCGAAGGCTCTGCGCCTCACCCTCCAAGCAGCGAGGGTGGGCACCGAAGACTCTGCGCCGGCATTCCGCGAAGAACCATAAAAAAGGGCCCGCACAATGCGGGCCCTTGATGCCGATTCATCGGCGATACCGCGGCCGATTTACGCCTTGTTGGCAAACTCGCGCACGATCGGCGCCAGCTTCGGATCTTCCAGGGCCATCGCCATGGTGGCGCGGACCAGGCCAGCCTTATTGCCGCAATCGAAGCGCGTACCTTCGAAACGATAGGCAAGCACCTTGCCCTTGGCCTTCAGCAGATCTTCGATGGCGTCGGTCAGCTGGATCTCGCCGCCGGCACCTTCGCGCGTGTTACGCAGGTATTCGAAGATATTGCCCGGCAGCACGTAACGACCCACCACGGCGAGCGTGGACGGCGCGTCGGCCGGCTTGGGCTTCTCGACCATGTGCTTGATCACGGTGGAGCGGTCGTCGACCTGCTCGGTAGCGTCGACGATGCCGTACTTGTCGGTGTCCTTCTCCGGCACTTCTTCCACCGCGATGACGCCAGCGTCGTACTTGTCCGCCACTTCGGCCATCTGGCGCAGTGCACCCTTGCCCTTGTTCCAGATCAGATCGTCCGGAAGCATGACGCCGAAGCGCTCGTCGCCAATCACCGGCGCAGCGCGCAGAACGGCGTCGCCGAGGCCGAGGGCCTCCGGCTGGGTGACGAAGACGCAACGCACGTGGCGCGGAAGGATGCCACGCAGGATCGAAAGCAGCTCTTCCTTGTTCTTTTCCGCCAGCTTCTCTTCCAGCTCGTAGGCCTTGTCGAAGTAATCGGCGATGGCGTGCTTGTAGCGGTTGGTGACGAACACCAGCGTGTCGGCACCCGCGTCGACGGCTTCGTCCACGGCGTACTGGATGAGCGGACGGTCGAGCACGGGCAGCATTTCCTTCGCTACCACCTTGGTCGCCGGGAGAAAGCGCGTACCGAGGCCAGCAACAGGAAATACGACCTTGCGCAGGGGTTGGGTCATGATGCGATGTCTCCGTTTTCGTTTCGGCGAAGCGGCACGACGTTGTCGGCCTGCGCGTCGCTCCAGCGGAACGAAGGCAGCAGTTGCGACACGCAGCGACGCAGGGTCTCTTCATCGAACGTGGCCGCGGCCTCTTCGGCGCGAGCCAGCTGGGTCTGCAGCATCTCCCACGATACCTGGCGATGCTGCGCCTGGAAGATCTTGGCGTGGGTGGTGCTCGTGTAATTTTCCAACGGGTGGAACAGTTCCTCGAACAGCTTCTCGCCCGAGCGCAGGCCGGTATAGACGATCTGGATGTCGGAACCCGGACGCTTGCCGGCAAGACGGATCATCTGCTCGGCGAGGTCGCGGATCTTGACCGGATCGCCCATGTCGAGCGCAAAGATCTCGCCCCCCTTGCCCAGGCTCGCTGCCTGCAGAATCAACTGGCAGGCTTCGGGAATGGTCATGAAGTAACGCGAAATCTCCGGATGGGTGATTGTCAGTGGACCGCCCTGGCGAATCTGCCGGCGGAACAGCGGGACCACCGAACCGGCGGAGTCGAGCACATTACCGAAACGAACGGTGATGAAACGTGTAGGCGTGTGGGCGGCAAGGTTCTGGCACCAGATTTCCGCCATGCGCTTGCAGGCACCCATGACCGAGGTCGGATTCACGGCCTTGTCGGTGGAAATCAGCACGAAGGATTCGACGCCGCAGCGCACGGCTGCATTGGCGACCACGCGCGTGCCCATGACGTTGTTGCGGAACGCTTCGCGCAACTGACCCTGGAGCATCGGCACGTGCTTGTACGCGGACGCATGGAAAACGATCTGCGGCTGCGTTTCTTCGAACAGGCGGTTGATCGCGACCGTTTCGCGCGCATCCGCGAGTACGCCGTTGAAGATCAGCTCGGGATAGGCCGAGGTCAGCTCCTGACCGATACGGTACAGGTTGTACTCGGACATCTCGACGACGGTCAGCGAACTGGCGCCCAGACGCGCGACCTGGCGGCAAAGCTCCGAACCGATCGAACCGCCGCCACCGGTGACGAGCACGCGGCGACCGCTGATGTTCTCGCGGATTRCTGTCCAGTCGAGTTCCACGGCGTCGCGGCCGAGGAGATCCTCAATAGCCACTTCCTTGATCTCGTTGAACTGGGCGCGCCCGGCAACGACATCTTCCAGGCGCGGCACGGTGCGGAACGGCAGGCCCGTGCTCTCGCAGAAGGCCACGATACGACGCATCTGCGCCGTGGTAGCACCGGGCACGGCGATAAGGAGCATCTGCACGGCCACGGCCTTGGACAGCTCGGCGAGCTGGTCCACCGTACCGAGCACAGGGATGCCACCGATCTGCGCACCACGCAGGGCCATGTTGTCGTCCACGAAACCGATGACGCTGTAGCGGCTGTCGCGACGGAGGTCGCGCGAAAGCGCTTCACCGGCGCGATCCGCGCCGACGATCAGTACCCGTTTGGTAGGCGCCGACTGGAACAGGTCGATGCGGCTGTCTTTCCAGAAGCGGTAGCTCAGGCGAGGCAGGCCGAGCAGCACCACCAACACCACCGGGTAGACCAGCAGCACCGATCGCGGGACGCCGTCCAGACGCGCGTACATGACCATGGCCAGGCCGATGATCAACGCGCCGATAACCGTCGCGCGAATGATGTTCCAGAGATCCGGAAGACTGGCGAAGCGCCAAACGCCCTTGTAGAGGCCGGTCCAGTTGAACACGGCGCCCTGGACCAACAGGACGATCGGGAATTCCATCGGCAGGTAGGTTACCGGCGCGAGGTCCGGCATGAGCGCATAGCGGAGCGTCTTGGCTATCCACCACGCGAGAGCCGCCATGGCGAGGTCGTGCGCGACGACCGCCGTACGTGGATGGATGATGCCTATGAACTTACGCAGAAACATGTCGCTCCCTTCGACGCAAGCAATGATGCTTGCCAGTACGCCAGACTGCTGCCCCTAGCAGGTAGGTTGCCCCGAAACACACGGGCGCAGCCGCCGGCCAGCGGAACGCGATCCATGCGACAGGAACGCAGACGAGCACGTTCCATGCGAAGTAGCCCAGGGCTACCCTTCGGTGCGTTGCACCCCGCCTCACGAGCCATTGGTACAGATGCTCGCGATGCGGAGTGTACCAGCGCGCACCGCGCAGCATTCGCACGAGCAACGTCAAGGTCGCGTCGACGACGAAGGCTGACGAGAAAATCAGTGCTGGCCACAGCAAGTTCGTACGATAGGCCCACGCCATCGCCGAAAGTGCGAATACGATCAGGCCAAGGGTGGCACTCCCGACGTCACCCATGAAAATCCGGGCCGGCGAGCGATTGAACCACCAGAAGCCGGAGGCTGCCGCGGCGAGCGCCAGCCCTGCACCGGCGAGGGCCYGGCTACCTGCAGACCACGCCAGGGCGGCGTAGCCGGCACCGAAGAACATGGCTTGTTGTGCCGCCAGGCCGTCGATCCCATCCATGAAATTGTGCAGGTTGATGCACCAGACCCCGGCGACCAGCAGCGGGATCGCCCATAGCAGGCTCGAGGTGCCCGAGGCCACCGCGACGCATAGCAGGAGCGTCGCGGCGAGCTGGATCACCAGCCGGGGCCGGATCGGCAGCGAGCCGTGGTCGTCCAGCCAGCCGATGGCAGCCACCGCCATGACTGCGAGACTGAAGGCAGCCGTCGTCGCAGCTCCTGGTGAGACTGGAAGAAGCAGCAGCGCAGAAGGCATACCCACCAGCGCACCCAGCACGATACCGATGCCACCGCCGCGAGGCGTCGGCATGCTGTGCGAACGACGTCGCCCCGGAGCGTCCAGCATCCCCCGTCGCTCCGCGTAAGCAATGGCCATGCGCACGCTGGCAACGGAAACAATGAAAGACAGTACGGCGCCGCCGACGATCAGGAACGAGGGACTCGCGAGCTCGGGCGTCATTCGTTGGCGACGCCATGGATTGGCCGCACGGTGCCCCAGTTCTTGCAGCTTGGGCACTGCCAGTGATGGGCCTTGGCACCGAAGCCGCAGCGGCTGCAGCGATACATGGCCTGCCCTTCGAGCAGCTTGCGGGTCAGGTCGCGCAGGATCAGGTAATTCTCGCGGGCCTCACCCGACACCTTGTCCATCGTGGCGTCGATCAGCGCCATCAGTCCGCGCACCGACGGGCGCTTACGCAGCTGACCGGTGAGGAAGTCGATAGCCGTCCGCTCGCCGTCCCTACCCTCGTAGAGCCGGGTCAGTGCCAGCACGGGGGAGATGCCGTGATAGCGCTCCATGATCTCGCGCAGGAAGGTCTCGGCGCGGTCCATCTGCTGGGAACGCGCGTAGCAGTTCAAAAGCGGGGGGAGGATTTCCGGCACGAAGGCGATGTCGGCAGCAATAGCCGATTCGTACGACTCGATCGCCGCCATCATGTCGTCGTCTTCGAACGAGAGGCGCCCCGCGATCATGTGCGCGCGCACGCATTCCTGCTGACAGGCAAACGCCTCGCGCATGTAATCGCGCGCCTCGGTGCGTGCGCCGTGCTGTCGCGACTGCTCGGCCAGCTCGCAATAGAACTGCGCGATCATCGCGGACTCGTCCTCGCTGGTCATGGCTTCGAGGCGTCGTGCGTGATCGATGGCCTTATGCCATTCGCGCTCGTGCTGGTAGATCGAAATCAGGTGACGCAGGGCAGAAGGCGCCAGTGCATCCATGGCCACGAGGTCGGAAAAGAGCGTCTCCGCGCGATCCAGCAGACCGGCGCGCATGTAGTCTTCGCCCAACTCGAGCAAGGCGACCGTCTTCATTTCGTCGGACAGGCCCTGGCGCGAGACCAGGTGCTGGTGCAGGCGAATGGCGCGGTCCACTTCGCCTCGCTTGCGAAAGAGGTTACCCAGCGCGAGGTGGGTCTCGACGGTATCGCGGTTGTACTCAGCCAGACGCAGGAACACCTCCAGCGCCTTGTCCTGCTCCTCGTTGAGAAGGTAGTTCAGGCCACGGAAGTAGTCGGATGAGAGTGCGTTGACCTGTTCGCCCGAACGCCGCGCGTGCGTACGGCGAGCCAACCACCAACCGCAGGCAAAGGCCAGCGGGGGAACGAGCGCCAGCAACCAGATCGGATTCATGCGGTCGTCGCGTTGGCTACCTTGCGATCGCTGCGCTCGCCACGGCGCTTGCGCCGTTGTGCGAAGGAGGTGCCGAGCCAGGCGGTGATGCCGCCGAGGACCCAACCCACCAGGACCGCCGCGAGCATCGCTCCACCCTTGGGCAGGGACAATCGGGCAAAGCCGAGGTCGAACGGCACGAGATCGGCATTCAGCGCGCCGAAGACGATACCGGCGGCGACGAACAACAGAAGAAAGAGGATGGTAATGAGGCGCATAGCCGCGACTGTACCCGAATCCTGAACACGATGGTGCGCCGCGGTTGGCGATCTGTACAGGTTCGCCGACCCCCTTGGGATGTGCTCTATGTGGGAGCCGATTCATCGGCGATAGGTGCTCGCCGCGCGACTGAAGGTTGCGTCGAGCGTGCCCGCTGCCGCGGGATCGCCGATGAATCGGCTCCCACAATTAAAAAAAGCCCGGCGTAAGCCGGGCTCGTCAGCAAAAAAACGCCGCGTCAAAGCGCGGCGTCTTCCTCGGCCAGGTTTACGCGTTCGCGTAGTTCCTTGCCAGGTTTGAAATGCGGTACGTGCTTGCCCGGAAGGGCAACCGCCTCACCGGTCTTGGGGTTGCGCCCCATGCGCGGTGGACGGAAGTGCAGCGCAAAGCTTCCGAACCCACGAATCTCGATGCGCTCACCCGTGGAAAGGGCCTGGCTCATCTGTTCGAGCACGCTCTTGACGGCTAGTTCCACATCGCTAAAGGCAAGGTGGGTCTGGCGCCGCGCCAGCGCCTCGATCAATTCCGACTTTGTCATGGGTCCCCTGTTTTTAGCTGAAGCGAGGGGCGGCGAACCGCCCCTCGCCCGACGGTTAGTCGGCCTTGTTCATCTGCTCTTTGAGGAGCGCACCGAGCTTGGTCGTGCCACCAGCGGCCGAAGCGTAGTCAGCCATGGCATCGGCCACGTCTTCCTCGTCCTTGGCGCGGATGGAAAGCTGCAGCTGACGGCCCTTGCGGTCCATGCCGGTGAACTTCGCCTCGACGGCGTCGCCAACCTTCAGGTACTGCGTGGCGTCGTCGACGCGTTCCTTGGCGATGTCGTTCGCACGGATGTAACCCTCGACACCTTCGCCGAGATCGATCACCGCACCCTTGGCGTCGACTTCGCGGACGGTACCGTTGAGGATCGTGCCGCGCGGATTCGAGGCCATGAACTGACCGAACGGATCCTGCTCCATCTGCTTGATGCCGAGGGAGATGCGCTCACGCTCCGGATCGACCGCGAGAACCACGGCTTCAACTTCGTCGCCCTTCTTGAAGTTGCGGACGAGGTCTTCACCCGAGGCCTGCCAGGAGATGTCGGACAGGTGGACGAGACCATCGATGCCGCCGTCCAGACCGATGAAGATACCGAAATCGGTGATCGACTTGATCTGACCGGAAACCTTGTCGCCCTTCTTGTGCATGGCGGCAAACGCTTCCCACGGGTTCGAGCGGGTCTGCTTGATACCGAGGGAGATACGACGACGCTCTTCATCCACGTCGAGGACCATGACTTCCGTCTCGTCACCGACCTGTACGACCTTGGCCGGGTTGACGTTCTTGTTGGTCCAATCCATTTCCGAAACGTGCACGAGGCCTTCGACGCCCGGCTCGATCTCAACGAAGCAACCGTAATCGGTAACGTTGGAGACCTTGCCGAACAGACGGCTGCCGACCGGATAGCGGCGGGCGATAGCGACCCACGGGTCGTCGCCGAGCTGCTTGAGGCCGAGAGAAACGCGGTTGCGCTCGCGGTCGTACTTCAGCACGCGGACGTCCAGCTCGTCGCCAACGTTCACGACTTCGGACGGGTGACGCACGCGCTTCCACGCCATGTCGGTGATGTGCAGCAGGCCATCGATGCCGCCGAGGTCGACGAATGCGCCGTAATCGGTCAGGTTCTTGACGACACCCTTCACGACCGCACCTTCCGTCAGGCGCTCGAGCAGCTTCTCGCGCTCTTCCGAGAACTCGGTCTCGACAACCGCGCGGCGGCTGACGACGACGTTGTTGCGCTTGCGATCAAGCTTGATGATCTTGAACTCGAGGTCTTTGCCTTCGAGGTAAACCGGGTCACGGACCGGACGCACGTCGACCAGGGAGCCCGGCAGGAATGCGCGGACGTCCTTGATGTCGACCGTGAAGCCGCCCTTGACCTTGCCGGAGATCTTGCCGGTGATGGTCTCTTCCTTGTCGAACGCCTGCTCGAGGTCGTCCCACACCATCGAACGCTTGGCCTTCTCACGGGAGAGCTTGGTCTCGCCGAAGCCGTCTTCGAGCGCGTCGAGCGCGACCTTGACCTCGTCGCCCACTTCCACTTCCAGTACGCCTGCTTCATCCCGGAACTGCTCGATCGGGACGATGCCTTCGCTCTTCAGGCCGGCGTTGATCACCACCACGTCGTTGCGGATTTCCACAACGATACCGGTGACGATGGAGCCGGGCTTCAGCTTGGAAATAGCCTGCTGGCTCTGTTCAAACAGTTCGGCAAAACTTTCAGTCATGTTGATTCCAGGGTTATGAAAGGTCGTACCCGGCGCCTGCGTACATTCTTTAACGCGTGCGGACAGGGGACCCACCGGTTGTGGGCACATCGAGCAATCCCAGATGGGACCGCCCCGTGCCGTTGCCAAGAACCCGCGCACACTGCGCGAGCGTTGTGCCGGATGCGCCTTACGGACGCACCACGGCGAATACTTTTGCCACCACCACCTCGATCGGCATGCCGGTGGTATCGATCACCACGGCGCCTTCGGCGGGCTTCAACGGGGCAACGGGGCGCGACGCATCCCGCTCGTCGCGCGCCTCGATTTCTCGCTGGAGGCCTGCAAGTGTAACGCTCAGACCCTTATCCTTCAACTGCTTATAGCGTCTTTTCGCACGCTCGGAGGCACTGGCGGTCAGGAATACCTTGTGGGCGGCATCGGGGAAAATCACCGTCCCCATATCGCGACCGTCGGCAACCAGGCCAGGACCCTTGCGAAAGCCCAACTGCATGTCCACCAGGGCCTGGCGGACGGAAGGGATCACCGCGATGGCCGACGCGGCGGCGCCGGCGGTCTCCGTACGCAGCTCGTCCGTGGCGTCGTGGCCATTGACCAGGATGTGCGTCTCACTATGGTCCGGACTGGCCCGGAAGCGGATCTTCACGGTCTGGGCGCATCGCGTGACCGCGTCGACATCGGAAAGGTCGATGCCCTCCTCGGCCGCCGCATAGCCCACCGCCCGGTAGAGCGCGCCCGAATCGAGCAGGTGCCAGCCGAGCTTCTCGGCGACCAGACGGCTGATGGTGCCCTTGCCGGAGCCCGAGGGGCCGTCGATGGTCAGGACAGGGGCGACAGCCGAATGGGGCATGGGATAGCTCTCTTGCGAAACCCGCATGATATCTCGTCATGGCAGGCGAATTGGTCCCATGGACAGCTTTCGCGAACGCGTGCTACAAGCCCCCATCG
>NZ_JBFUJE010000083.1:0-12356 GCF_056401535.1 Luteibacter sp. P4_E6
GGGACGGGGGGTCCTCCGCGTCAAGCCATCAGGGGGCGCGCGCTATGCGGAGTCCGCTTTCGACCGCCATGGATAATCGTCAACGCATTCCTTCGCGCCATTTCGTGCGCGGCGCCGTCAATCCCGTGACACTTACCGTCTTCGCCATTGTTCTGGCGCTGGCAGTCGCGGCCTGGTTCCTCATTATCAAGCCGTATCGCGACGCGAATGCCGGTGTCACCCCGGCCACCGCCGCGGCGACCAAGCCAGGCGCGACACGCGATACTCCGGCCAACGTCGACGCTCTCAGCACCGACCAGCTCCTGGCCGAGGCCCGCACGGCGATGAACGAGCAGCGTCTCGTCGCGCCGGCAGGTAACAACGCCTTCGAGTTCTACATGAAGGTGCTGCAGAAGCAGCCGGGTAATCCCGTCGCCGCCGACGCCCTGCGCGAGACGTTCTCGTACGGCGCCGCCGCCACCGAGCAGACGATCAACCAGCGGGACTTCAACGAAGCCCAGCGCGAGATCGACCTGCTTGCCAAGGCCGACCCCGAGAACTACACGCTGACCATTCTGCGTTCCAAGCTGGATGCCCAGCGCAAAACGCTGGACCGTGAGCAACAGCAGGCGGTGGATGCGCAGAAGGCGCAGCAGCTGGCCCAGCAGAATGCCGCCAGCGCCGCCAAGCTGCAGGCCGAACAGCAGGCGTCGGCTGCCGCCGAGGCGCAGCGTCAGCAGGCCGCACGTGAACAGGCGGCCCGTGTCGCGCAGCAGCAGCCCGCCGCGGCTGCACCCGTCGCCGCCGCACCGCGTCCGGTCGCACGCGCCGCCACGGACGAGTCCATCAGCGACGCTGTGCTGATCCGCCAGGTCAACCCGCGCTATCCGACGGCCGCCATGCGTGCGAACCAGGAAGGTTGGGTCGATGTGGAGATGACCGTGGGTGCCGACGGCGCCGTGGGTAATGTCTCGGTGGTCGACGCACAGCCCAAGCATGTCTTCGACCGTTCGGCGATCGACGCGGTGAGCAAATGGGAATTCAAGCCGGCCACCCGAAACGGTGAGGCAATTTCCGTCACCCTCCGCCGACGATTGCAGTTCAACCTCGGCAGGTAAGAACAAACGGCTCCGCAAGGAGCCGTTTTTTTGCTGCGCTTCTGTAGGAGCCGATTCATCGGCGAATGCCGGTCGCTACGCGCCCCATGTAACCAGCGGCTTACGCCGCCTCACGCTTGTGGGTCCGTTGGGAGCCGCGAGGGGCAAGGCCCTTGGGGCCGCGGCGCGGCTCTTCGAGACGGGCCGTAGGGACCGCTCTCGCTCTGCCCGTCAACTGAGCGGCCCTCAGCTTARGCGTCCCCAAGGRCCTTGCCCCTCGCGGCACCGAASGYYGAGGYTGCGTGKSGTCGAGCRCACCRCCARCGASTTGCAGCGCCGCTCKTGTAGGAGCCGMTTCATCGGCGAACCCTCAGCGATTGATCTCGCGAACGAAGCATTGCGTCGCATCGTGCRGGCGTTCAACCGCTCGCCCAATCACCACAAGGCCTCRYTCGCAAACGCGACAGYCTGAGGGTTCGCCGCTGAAGCGGCTCCTACARAAAGCAGCCTGGTCGTTCATCAGACATTGAGCGACGAAGCGGCGTTGCGCTTRTRCCRCACRCAACCTCAACGTCCGGTGTCGCGGTCGGGTTGGCCCTTGGGGCCGCYTAAGCTGAGGGCCGCCCAGTTTCCGTGCAAGCGATCGCGTCGCCTACGGCCCGTCTCGAAGAGCCGCGCCGCGGCCCCAAGGGTCAACCCGACCGCGACTCCCAAGAAACCACGAGCGTGAGGCGGCGAATGCCGCTGGTCACACGAGGCGCGTAGCGGCTGTCCTTTCACGTTGGAACCGCTGAGGGAAGAAGCCCTCAGGGTTTCTTTTTCTTCGTCGTCTTCGTCGACTTCGCCGGTGCTGCTTTCTTCGTGGCGGCGGCCTTCTTCGTCGTGGCGGTTTTCTTGGCAGGGGCGGCGGGTGCGGTGTGCACCGAGCCTTCCACGCCAGCCCAGTCGACGTGGTTCAGGCCGAGGAGGTCATCGAACACCATCGGCATCAGGCCGGCAGGGATCGGGCCGGCGCCGTTCCACATCGTCACCACGCCCGCGTGGTACTTCGGGAAGAAGCCGATCATCGTGCGGTAGCCGGAGACGGCGCCTGCATGGAAGATCAGGTCTTCGTTGGCGTACTTGAACACGCGCCAGCCCAGCGCGTAGTGCGCGTCGGTGACGCGGGCGTGGCGCCAGGGTAGCGAATGCACTTCGGAGGGCGTGGCGACGCCGGCCGCGTGCAGCACGTCCAGCGAGGGCGTGGGCAGTACGTCGGGGCGACCGCCCATCTGTGCCATCAGCCACTGCTCCATGTCGCGCAGGCTGGCGTTCACGCCGGCGGCGGGCGCGACGCGGTAGTAGCTGTCGTTGGGCTCGTAGGGAATCCAGTTGTGCGGACCGCCGCGGTGGGGACGCGCCCAGCTCTTGCTGGCCTCGAGGGCATCGCGGCCGTAGCTGGCGGTGGTCATGCCCAGCGGCGCGAAGATGCGACGCTCCACCTGTCGGAAGAAATAATCACCGGTGGTGGCGTAGATCACGTCGCCGATCATGCTGAAGGCAACGTTCTGGTAGCCGTAGCACGAGCCCACTTTGCACGACAGATCCACCTCGTCGAGCTTGCGCACGAGTTCCTCGTACGGCATGTCGGCTTCGAGCATGTTGTCGTAGGTGTTGCGTGGCAGGCCCAGGCGTTGGCCAAGGATGTCGCGGACCGTGGCCTGCTGTGCGGCTTCCATGTCCTTGAGCTTGAAGTACGGAATGGTGTCGATCAGCTTGGTGTCCCAGCTGAGGAAACCCTCGCGAACCAGGACAGCAGTGACGCCGGTGGCGAACGCTTTCGACAACGAGGCCAGGCGGAAGACGGTTTCCGGCGTGGCAGGTTCTTTCGTTTTCGCGTTGGCGTAGCCGATGGCGCGCTCGTAAACGACCTTGTCGTCCACGATGACCGCCGTGACGATGGCCGGTGCGGCATCGCGTGCCTCCGCCTCGTCCATCCAGCGCTTGTAGTCCTCGATCGTCTGCTTGACGCGCTCAGGCGGCAGGTGGGCGGATTCAGGATCGGCGTGCACCACCGGCGGCTTCTGCGGCGGTGGCGGCGCGGCCAGGGCGAAGGGAGCGGCGATGGCGCAGGCGATAGCGCAGGCGAGCAGGGAAGCGGAACGAAACGACATGCTTATCTCGCGGGTCGAGGCGTGGGGACACGCCGCGGGAAGGGGGACGTCAGCGCGCTGATCGTCATCAGGGGCATTGTCTTTTACTTATGGGCCGGGGACAACGTCGATTCGTCGGCCATGTGGGAGCCGATTCATCGGCGATTCCAGGGTGGAGGAGAGCATCGCCGATGAATTGGCTCCTACAGGAGCGGGGCGTGGGGGCGTGGTAGGCTTTGGCCAGCTTTCACCGGATCGAAGTCGGCCACCTGTGAATACACGTCGACCCGCCGCTATGGCCGAGGGCATGACCCTGGTCCTTTCGGTCATCGCCTTCTTCTTCGTGATGACCTCCTATTACGTGATCCGACCGGTCCGCGACCAGCTGGTGGGAGCGGCGGGGTCGTCCTCGCTGCCCCTGTTCTACGCGATCGTGCTGGTGGTGATGCTGGCGCTGACCCCCGTGTTCGGCTGGCTGGTCTCGCGGTTCCCGCGCCGACGCGTCCTGCTGGGCAGTTATGTGTTCTTCGCCGCCTGCCTGGTCGGGTTCATCCCTGCCTTCGCCGTCCAGGACCGCATCGGTGCCGTCGCGCTGGGACGCGTGTTCTTTGTCTGGGTAAGCGTCTTCAACCTCTTCGTGGTGTCGCTGTTCTGGAGCTTCATGGCGGACATCTATCGCAGCGTGCAGGCGCGGCTGATGTTTCCGTTCATCGCCTTCGGCGGCATGGCGGGTGCCCTGGTCGGGCCCGTGCTGACATCCCTGCTCGTCGCATCGATCGGTGTACCTGCGCTGCTCCTGGTGTCGGCGATTACCCTGTTGATCGCGCTGGGGCTGCTGCTAACGTTGTCGGATGGGGGGGCGGCCAACGATACGAGCGGTGGTGCCCCGGTTGGCGGATCGTTGCTGGACGGCGCGAAGGCCGCGTTCGCCCAGCCCTTCCTGCGTTACATGGCCATCCTCATGCTGCTCAGCGATGGCATCGCCACGCTGGCCTACGCGCTCATGGCGGATTACACCAAGCTGCACTACCCCGGGATTGCCGAGCGCACCCGGTTCTATGCGGACCTGGATTTTGCGATCAACAGTTTCGGCGCCGTGCTGCAGCTCACCATCACGCCGCTGCTCATGCGCGGGCTGGGCACGGTCTGGGCGATGGTGCTGCCGACCCTCGTCAACTTCGTCCTGCTGGCCCTGCTGGGTATCTACGGCCCCGCGGACATCGCGGTATTCGGCTCTGTGGTCTCGTTGCTGACCATCGTGCAGATCGGGACGCGCGGCATGACCTACGGCATGACCAAACCCGCGTCCGATGCGCTTTACACGCGCATGCCGCGCGAGGCGCGTTACAAGGGCAAGAACTTCATCGAGACCACGGTTTGGCGGTTTGGCGACGTGCTGGTCACCTCGGCACTCACTGCCTTGCGCGGGCTGGGCGTCGGCATTGCCGGTCTCGGCCTGATCAGCGCGGCGCTCTGTGGCGTGGCCACCATCGTGGCCCGTCGCGCGGCGGTATCGCCCGACCTCCTTCCGGAGTCGGGCGCGAAGGACACCTAGCTGGTGATATAGCTCTCGAGCTGGTTGATCGTCTGCCTCTGCTCGGAAATCACCGCCTTGACCAGGTCGCCGATGGAGATCACGCCGACGACACGGTCGCCGTCACGCACCGGCAGGTGGCGCAGACGGCCGTCGGTGCACAAGCGCATGCACTCGTCCACCGTGGCACTCGTCGAGACCGTGATAACGGTCGGCGTCATGATGTCGGCGACGGGGGTGTCGCGGGAGGACCTGTCCTTCAGGATGACTTTCCGGGCGTAGTCGCGCTCGGAAACGATCCCGACCAGTTCACTGCCCTTGAGGACGACCAGCGCGCCGACATTCTTCTCGGCCATCTGGCGGATGGCGTCGTAGACCGGCGCGTCTGGCGCCACCGCATAGACTTCCTTGCCTTTGGCGTCCAGGAGATGCTTGACCTGCTGCATTCTCGACTCTCCGGGTGGAGGCGGCGCGCGTCGCCGCGATGGTCCAGTGTAGCGCCGTCAGCCGCCGCGAGGCGTCACGATGAGGTGAAGGGTGGCTCGCCGCCCTGGCGGGATTCCACGTAGTAAAGCGGGCGGCGTTTGCTCTCCGCATACGTTCGGCCCACGTACTCGCCGATGATTCCCAGGGCGAGCAGTTGAATGCCGCCGAGGAACAGGATCACGACCATCAGGGTCGGGTAGCCGCGCACCGGATCGCCCCAGAACAGCACCTTCAGCAACACCCAGATGCCATAGAGAAAGGCGAGGACGGCGGCCGAAAGGCCCACCCATGTGGCCACTCGCAAGGGCGCTGCCGAAAACGAGGTGATGCCCTCGATGGCCAGGTTGCCCAGGCGCCAGTAATTCCACTTGGTGGCGCCAGCGTAGCGGGCGTCGCGGTGATAGGTCACGGCGGTCTGCCGGTAACCGATCCAGGCGAACAGGCCCTTCATGAATCGCTGGCGCTCGCGCAGGCCACCCAGGGCGGCCACGGCGCGGCGCGAGAGCAGGCGGAAGTCGCCCGTGTCGCGCGGCAGCGGCGTGTCGGAGAGACGCTCCATGACGCGATAAAACGCCGCGGAGGTGAATTTCTTCAGGCGTGTTTCGCCGTCGCGTTCGCCGCGGGTCGCGTAAACGACGTCGAAGCCCTCGCGCCAGCGCGCGATGAGCTCGGGAATGAGTTCGGGAGGGTCCTGCAGGTCGGCGTCGATGACGACCACCGCGTCGGCATCGGCGGCGTCGAGGCCGGCGGTCATGGCGGCCTCCTTGCCGAAGTTGCGCGACAGCCGCAGTGCCGTCGCCCGCCCGTCGGCGCCCGAGATCGCACAGAGCTTCTGCCAGGTGTCGTCGCTGCTGCCGTCATCCACGTAGATCACGCGTGCCGTGGCCTCGATCCCGTCGAGTACCGCGCCGATCCGGGCATGGAACGCGTCGATGACATCGCTCTCGTTGTAAGCGGGAACCACAATGGCCAGTGAGAACGTCATGTCGATCCTTTAGCGAACGCGCCCGGCGACGGGTGCCGGTCGGGTGAGATAGGCGGGGCCGCCGAGTTGTCCCATCTGTTGCGCAATCCAGGCGGTGCGCTTCTGCACGTAGGCACTGGGCGCGTCGACGCGGAAGCGGCGCGGATTGGGCAGTACGGCTGCCAGCCGCGCAGCCTGGATCACGCCAAGGCGGTCGGGCGTGGTGCGATAGAACACGTCGCTGGCCGCGCCGACGCCGTAGATGCCGTTACCGAGCTCCACGATATTCATATAGACCTCGAGGATGCGACGCTTTGGCCAGGTTGCCTCGATCAGCACGGTGAAGTACGCCTCCAGTCCCTTGCGGACGAAGCTGCGTCCGTTCCACAGGAAGAGGTTCTTCGCCACCTGCTGGCTGATGGTGCTGGCGCCGCGCAGGCGTTTTCCTTCATCCGAGGCGTCGATCGCGTCCTGGATCGCATCGATGTCGAAGCCGTGATGAAACGGAAATTTCTGGTCCTCGCCGGCCACCATGGCCAGCCCGACCTGGGGCGACACGGCGTCCCACCCTACCCAGCGATGGCGAAAGGTGAAATCCGGCTCATGGGTGACGAATGCCTCCACGCGGCGCTCCATCATCATGGCGCTGGTCCACGGCGGCACGAAGCGCAGCAGGAGTACGACCAGCCATGACAGGGCAAACCAGGCAAGGATGACAAGGCCGACGTAGCGGGCAAGTCGAATCGGCAGCGAGCGGGGCGTCGGGCTCATGGCAGCGCGGTGGCAAAGGATGGCGCAGTATAGGGGCCCGGCGCGTGCCGGGCTTGTCGGTACGCCGGCATGGCCCCATCTTTCGTCGGATCACCAGGAGGCCACCGTGACCGATTCGATCGTCGAAACCCTGTCATCCGAAGACGTGCTGCACCGCTTCATGCTTGAGAAAGCAGGCGTTCGCGGCGTGCTCGTGCGCCTGGGCGCCAGCTGGCGCGAGATCGCTTCACGCGGTGACTACCCCACGGATATCCGCAACACGCTGGGCGAGGCGGCGGCGGCCAGTGCGCTGCTTACCGGAAACATCAAGTTCGATGGCTCACTGTCGCTGGAGTTCAAGAGCGAGGGTGCGCTGCGCCTGCTCTTTGCCGAGTGCACCGACCAGGGGCACCTGCGTGGCCTGGCGCGTTACGACGCCGACACGATGCCGTCGAGCCTGCACCTGAACGAGTTGCCGAACGCCTTGCTCGCCATCACGATCGGGCAGGTGGATCGCGGTCGTTACCAGGGCGTGGTGGATCTGGACGAGCCGTCGATCGCGAAGGCGCTGGAAAACTATTTCGAACGGTCCGAACAGCTGCCTGCGCGCATCCTGCTCGCCGCCAACGCCGACCATGCGGTGGGGCTCATGCTTCAGCCCATCGCGGGCGAAGGCGGCCACAGCGCCGCCGAAGACGACGATGACGCCTGGGCGCGCGTCGGCATCCTCACCGACACGCTGAGCAGCTCCGAGATGCTGTCGATCCTGCCGGAAGAGCTGCTCTACCGGCTGTATCACGAGGAGACCGTGAGCGTTTACGAGGCGAAGGGTCTCGCCTTCGGCTGCACCTGCTCGCAGGAGCGCGTGGAAGGCATGCTGCGTGCGCTGGGCCGAACGGAAGTCGAGGCCACCCTGGACGATCGTGACGGCGAGATCGAAGTCGTCTGCGAGTTCTGCGCCACGCGCTACGTGTTCGATCGCGTCGACGCCGAGCGCCTGCTGACACAGGTCGAAACCCCACCGTCCCMCTCAACCCTGCAGTAGCTCCGGCTTCCCTGTAGGAGCCGATTCATCGGCGAAAACCCGGTCGCGATAACCCCTACGCGTCGAGGGACAAGGGAGCAGCCAGCCATTTGCTAGCCGGCTGGGGCTGGGCGAACAGGAAGCCCTGGCCGAAACGGCAGCCGATGCGACGCAGTGCGCGCATCTGCGACTCGGTTTCGATGCCTTCGGCGATGACCTGCATGCGCAGCGAATTGGCCAGCGCCTGGATTGCCCGGACCACCGCCGTGCTGTGCGCGTCGGTGTCGGTGTCTTCGGAGGGCAGCTCGATCACGAAGGAACGGTCGATCTTCAGCGTCTCGATCGGGTACTGGTGCAGGTAGCTCAACGACGAGTAACCGGTGCCGAAATCGTCCAGCGCGATGCCGACGCCATGGTCTCGAAGGTTCTCGAGGATGCGTTTGACCTGCGCCGGGTTCTCCAGCAGCGCCCGCTCGGTGACTTCCACGCGCACGCACCGCGCCGGCACGCCGTGCTCGGCGAACAGGTCGAGCAGGCGCTGGTCAAGGTCTGGTGAGCGGAAGTGGCTGCCCGACACGTTGATGCTGACGAAGCCTTCGTCGCGTGTGAGGGCGCGCACCTGGCGGGCAACCTGCTCGAAAATCTGCCAGTCGATGGCTTCGGAACAACCGGTGTCTTCGGCCACGGAGAGAAAGTCCCCCGGCGGCAACAGACCGCGCTCCGGATGGCGCCAGCGCAGCAGGGCTTCGTAACCGACGACGCGGTTGTCTTCGAGGTCCACGATGGGCTGGTAAAACGGGACGAACTCATTGCGCGTGAGGGCGCGGCGCAGGTCGCCTTCCAGCTCAAGCAGCGAGAGCGCTTCACGGCGCAGGCGGTCGTCGAATACCGCTGCACGGTGGCGACCTTCGTCCTTCGCGCGGTACATGGCCGAGTCGGCGTCCCGCAGCAGTTCTTCGGGACGCGTGTATTCCGGCGTGGGCAGCGCAATGCCGATCGACGCGGAGGTGAAGATCTCCTTCGCGCCCAGGCGGAACGGCGTCTGCAGCTGCGCGATGATGCGCTCGGCGATATGCGTGGCGGCCTGCGGATCGGTGATGCCTTCCACGAGCACGGCGAATTCGTCGCCGCCCAGGCGTGCGACGACATCGCGTGTTTTCAGGCACGCACGCACGCGGCCACCGACCTGGAACAGGAGGTCGTCGCCCACGAGGTGGCCCACCGAATCGTTGATGACCTTGAAGCGGTCGAGGTCGATGAAGAGCACCGCGAAGAGATCGGCGGGATTCTCGCGGTAATGATTCAGCGCCTGCTCCAGGCGCTGCAACAGGAGCGTGCGGTTGGGCAGGCCGGTGAGCGAATCGTGCAGGGTCTCGTACTTGAGCCGCCGCTCGACACGCTCGCGTTCCGCGATCTGCTCGCGCAGGTCGCGGTTGGCCAGGGCCAGGGCACGTGTGCGTTCGGTCACCCGGCGTTCGAGGCTGGCGTAGGCCTGCTTGAGCGACTCGGTGGTGTACTTACGCTGCAGTGCATTGGCGATGTGGTAACTGACGAAGGTCAGCAGTTCCTGGTCGCGTGCGCTATAGGTGTGCTCGGGCGAATAGCTCTGCACCGCCAGCACACCCATCGATTTTTCGTTCCAGATGAGCGGCACGCCCAGCCAGTGGAGCGAGCGTGCGCCGCTGGTGGAAAGGACCTGGTCGCGATTGAGTCGGTCGATCTCCTCGCGGTCGGCGAGCAGGGCCTTGCCGTTACGCAGGACGAATTCGGTGAGGCCGCGGCCGAGCTCGCGCGGCTCGCGTGAGCCGTCGAGTTCGTCGACCGAATAAGGGAACGTCAGCTTGTTCTGGTCTTCGGAGAGCAGCGCGATATAGAAGTTGCGCGCGTACAGGAGGCCACCGATAACGCGATGCACGGCGGCGTAGAAGTTCTCGATGCTGTCCGAGGTGTTCGCCAGTTCGGCGATGCGGAACAGCGCGGCCTGCAAGCGCTCGCCACGCTGGCGTTGCAGCACCTGCTGGCGCAGGACGCGATTGGCTTCGCGCAGTGCGGCCGTGCGTGTGGTGACGCGGCGCTCGAGTTCTTCATGCGCCTGGCGGCGTTCGAGCGCCGTCTGCACGTGCTGGGCGACGTAGGTCAGCAGCTCGCGATCGTTCTGCGTATAGCGCGTGTCGTCGCGATAGCTCTGCACGACCAGGGCGCCGACCACGTCGTCGCCGCGTTTCATCGGCACACCGAGCCAGTCGTCGCTGGGCGGCCCGATCGATACGCGCGGGCCCGGAAGGTTTTTTTCCAGCTCCGTGCTCGCGCCCATCAGCGACTTACCGCCTTGCAGGACATGCCAGGTCAGCGAGTTCTCGATCGCATCGATCGGGCGGATGCCTTCCGGGTCCGGAATGTCGGGATCCAGCGAGTCGACGAAGTAGGGAAAGCGCACGGTGCGGTTCTGCGCGTCGAACAGCACGATGAAGAAGTTCTCGGCATACATGAGGCTGCCCACGATGCCGTGGAGCGCACTCATCATGTCCTTCATGTTGTGCTCGGCGCCGGCCTGCTCGGCAATGGCATAGAGAGCACGCTGCAGTCRCTCGGCGAGCGCCAGGCGCGAGATCGCCTCGTAGAGATTCGCGGTTTCGGCGAGCTGCCGCAGGCGTACCGAGGCCAGCCGGCCGAGCCAGTCGATCAGTTCGGCCGAATCGGGCAGGCTGGCCTCGGCCGTATGTAGTTCGAGGACCCGCTCGGTTTGCGGGTCGGTTCCCAGTTCGAGCACGGCATGRCCGCTCGAACGTGGCTCGGCGGCCCCGCGCCAGGCCACGCGGGCGCCCGRCATGAGGTGGCGGGCGAAGGCCTCGCTCTCGCTCCGGACCACTTCCGCCTCAGCCGCCCGTAGCAACCGCTCGACAGCCTCGCGCAACGGGGTGCTTTCACCGTGACCGGGCGCCTTGACGGACGGGCTTTGGGTTGGAGCGATAGTCATCGCCTGGCAAGGATTCCGGTATGGTCGGTTCAGTCTATATGCGTTAAGGCGGCCGCGCGATGGGGCGTGGAGCGCCAGTCTCAGGGGCCTTGCGCCAGCGTGCAACCTTTCCCCTTCATGCTCATAAACGGCAGGCGGGCCGATTCCTGAAGGTGGCCCTCCGGGGTGTTAGTAAAACGTAAAACGCGATACACTGGCGGTGTTCTCGCGAGGCTGATGCGGGACCTCGGGGATTTCAGCCACCTGCCGATAGATGACCATGCGCAGATCCTTTCTTACCTTGCTACTGCTGATGCCGCTCGCCGCGGCAGGGCAAGTTGCGCCGGTGGGTTCGGACGCCACGGCAACGCGGCTCCTGGGCCAGCAACCCGACGGTTACGCCCAGAATGCGCAGGGTTCGGTGCCGCTTTGGCGCGCCCCGGACGGTCGCATGCTCGCCCTCAGGTCAGACGATCGCACCGACGGTACCCAGCCGCTTGCCCTGCATGCGGTGAACGCCGGTCCGTTCCTTTCCAGTGGCCTGCAGTATGACCTCGGCCCGCATGTACAGGCCCACGCGAACATCACCGGCCAGGGCTGGATGAATTCCGTGGAATCCTGCGGTGCTTCCGGCGCGGCGCGAGGCGATCTCTGCAACGTGTCAGGGGCACCGCCGCGCATTGTCGGCAGCGAAGTAGGCGCGACGTATCGTGGCACGGGTTACAGCCTCGGTCTCGGTGTCGGCTCCAGCCGTCCCACCGGTACGGGCGCAGCGTTGCCTCGCGTACTTCCGGGCCTGGCTACCGCCTCCGGTCTGCCGATCACCGCACTGTCGTCCAGTACCGAATTCAACGCCCATGGCAGGGTCGACCTTGGTTCGCGCAGTGGCATCGATCTTGGCGCCAGCATCGGTCGTATCCGGCTCACCCCGGGTAACTTGCTCGGTATCGGCTCGGTCGACCAGAAGGCGCTGAGTTTCGGCGTCGATCGCGGCCCCATCTCGGGCCTGATCACCGGTCGCACGATGCAGCCCGAGGCAACGGCTATCAATCAGATCAACGGCGACCGCCGCTGGAGCGCGATCGACCTCGGCGTCACCTGGCACCTCCCCTGGCGCGGCCAGCTCTCGGTCGGAGCCCAGAACGTCTGGTCGTCGGGTAACGCACCCAGCGGCCCTACCGGTCCCGAGCCCGACCAGGCCCGAACCCCTTACGTCCAGTACCACCAGGATCTTTAAAAGCCGCCCACAAGGCGGCTTTTTTGTGGCCGCGCTTTTGTAGGAGCCGATTCATCGGCGAACGCCGGTCGCTACGCGCCCCATGTAACCAGCGGCGTTCGCCGCCTCACGCTTGTGGGTGCGTTGGGAGCCGCGAGGGGCAAGGCCCTTGGGGCCGCGGCGCGGCTCTTCGAGACGGGCGGTAGCTGGTCTCTCGC
>NZ_JBFUJE010000084.1:0-12336 GCF_056401535.1 Luteibacter sp. P4_E6
CCGTAGGCCTTGCCGTTCACGCCGTGCAGGTGCCAGAAACGCGAGTAGTAGTTCGCCGGCGACTGCAGGTAGAACGAAGAGGCATCCTTCCACTGCGTGGTGTCTTCCATCACGTGGCGGTTGAACGCTGCGCAGATCTGCGCCTCCAGCTGGCCTTCCACGCCCCACGGGTCGCTAGAGCGAGCCAGGTTGCCCTTGCCTTCCAGCACGTCCTGCGTGGTCGGCTTCTGCACGTTGAAGAGCATGCCTTCCGGCTCGTCCGCTTCGTGCGTATCCGCCCAGTTCGTGTGGGTGAAGGTCAGTACACCGTTGACCACGGTTCCTTCGAACTGCTTGGCACCGATGGTCATCTCAAGCACGTGGCTCTGGTAGTACGTCCAGGAATCGTCGATGTAGCTGTCGAAGTAATGCTCCTGCGGCTTGCCGACGTCGAACTGATCCTTGCCGGGAGCGAGGATCCGGACCGGATCCGCCTGGGTCAGCGCGAACTCGGCCGGCACTTCCTGGTTGTACTGCGCGAAGATCTGCGCGCGCGTCTGCGTGATGCCGGACGACACGTGACGGGTCTTGTTGCCGCCGAAYACATCGAGCGCGAGCGGGATGGAGAACTGATCCACCTGCGTCGTGTTGATGAAGATGGCGTTGTCGTTCCAGGTGAACTCGTACCAGTCGTAGTAGACGCCGATGTTCGGATCGGTGCCGTTGAGCGGATTGGGGCCCGCGAAGCCGATCGAGTTGTCGGCGGCCTTGAGCACCTTGATGTACATCGGTTCACCAACCGAGACGAAGATGCGACCCGAATCCAGCTTCGGCAGCAGGAGCAGCTTGGACTGCGCCAGCGTGAAGAAGTAGTTCGGATAGTTCTGTCCGTTCTTGGTGAGGTGGCCGTTGCCGTCGTTGTCCTCAACCGCGAGCGGCGCGATCGTGCCATCCGGCTTGACCCACGAGAACACGTTCGTCTTCGGATCGCGACCGATCACCGCGACGTACACCTTGTCGTCGGTCCACTTGCCATTGGTCGTGTTGCGCAGCTGGGTGCCGATGAAGCCCGGATACACCGAGTAATCGAAGCCCTGCGACGGATCGTTGGAACCGGGGTTGGTCGGCTGCGTCGGCGTCGTGCCACCGCCGTCGGTACCGTAGACCTCGAGCTCCCACAGCGAGTAACCGTACTGCGTGCTGCGCTTGATGCCATGCATGCGGACGTACTGCGCCGAAACCGGCGTGAACGTGCGCGTTTCCACGCCACCCGTGCTCGCCGGATTCGCGTCCGCCGTCTGCCAGGTTTTGTGGTCGGTCGACACTTCGATCGCGTACGACGTGGCGTGCGCGTTCTCCCAGTTGAGCACCACCTTGTTCACCAGCTTGACCGAACCGAGATCCACCTCGATCCACTGGTCATCGGTGAAGCCGGACGACCAACGCGTGMTCGCATCGCCATCGTTGACGTTGCCCGGCTTGAACGCCACCGGATTCTCCGAATCCGAAGCGACCACCGGACGGTTCAGGGCGAGGTTGCTCGTGCCCGACACCGGCGGCTGCTGAGCTGCTGGCTGCTGCACGGTGAGCGTCGCGGCCTGACTCGTAGCGGTACGACCCGCCGTGTCGGTGACGACCACGTCGTAGTTACCCGCGTCGGCGACCGCGGCCGTGAAGCCGAGGCTGGCCTGGGTGGCACCGGCGATCGACGCACTGTTGCGGCGCCACTGGTAACCGACCGTTCCATTGGCCTTGACGCCGACGGTGAAGTTCACCGCCTGCCCTGCCGTCACGCTCTGCGACTGTGGCTGCCCGACGATGGTCGGGGCCGTGGCAGCGTAAACCTCGAACTCGAACATCGAGACGCCGTAGTCGGTGTTGCGCTTGAGGCTGTTCATGCGCACGAAGCGTGCGGTCTGCACCGGGAAGGTCTGCGTGTCCACGCCGCCCTTGCCGACGACCGGACCGACGACCGTGTTCCATGCCTTTCCATCGGCGGAAACGTCGATCGTGTACTGGGCCGAAGACGCATTTTCCCAGCGCATGATCACGTGGTCGAAGCTCTTCGGCGTGCCGAAGTCCACGATCAGGTCGACCGGATCCTGCTTCTGCACGGAACCCCAACGGGTGGTGAAGTCGCCGTCGATGGCCGCACCGGGATTGAGATCCGGACGCTCCGTCGTGTAGGACGACGATGCCGTGGCACCGATGGCGATGTTCACGCCACCCTTGCCGTCACCCGGCGTACCCGGGCTGGGCGGATTTCCGCCACCGTTGTCGTTGCCACCGCCGTTGTTCGGCTGCGTGACCGGACCGGCCCACGTCGGCGGATCGTTACCGGCGCTGGAGTTGTCGACCGTCAACAACACGTTGTTGCTCGCGGTGGTGAGGCCTTGCGCACTGACGACATTGACGCGGTAGACGGTGCCATTCTGGGCGGCCGTAAGGGCCCGCGTGGCGTACTTGCCGTCGGCCGTGCTCGACACGAACGTGAGCACGTCCTGGTCGTTCGCGTCCTTGGTCACGGTGTACCAGTCGTAGCTGAGCGGACCGACACCCGTCGCCGTCACGGTGAAGGGTGCGGAACGACCCACACCAGCGGTCTGGTTGGTGGGCTGGGCGGTAATGGTCGGAGCTACCACCTTGGTGCCCTTCACGCAGAGCACGTGGCCCGGGTTGTTTTCCGCCACTTCACGGCGGATATCACCCAGATAGCTCACCTGGAAGGCAAAGGTGGAGTCGGTCGGGTCCTGTCCGTCCGTCCACGTGTTCCACGCGCCCGGGAACGCCTCGCTCGAGTAGTTCTGGCCGCTGATCGCCAGCGCTTCATCGACCGTCGGAAGGCGCATACCGTCCTTCGCGCATGTCTGGACAGCGACCGACTGCGTGAACTGCGCACCCTGATCAGCGAAGCCGCGCTGCACGCGGTCCCACTGCAGGCCACTCAGGTTATCCGTTACCAGGTTCGAACCGGTCGCGGAAGTGTAGCGATCCGTGACAGCGCAGCAACCCGCCGAGTTGTAGACCTCGAACTCATAAAGCGAGTAGCCGTAGGCCGTGGCGCGATGAATGCCCTGCATGCGCACATAGCGACCCTTCACCGGGTGGTCGAAGGTGAAATCCTCCGTGCCGCCGAGGCTGGTGTCGGTGTGGTACGCGTCCTGGAAGCCCGTGTTCGGATCGTCCGAATACTGGATCTTGTACTCGGTGGCGTGGGCGTTCTCCCACTTCAGCACGACACGGTTGAACGTGCGCGACGAACCGAGATCGACCGTGATGAAGCCGTTGTCATCACCGACTTTCGAGCCCCAGCGGGTCGTCTCATCACCGTCCACGGCCTGCCATGCGGCAGTACCCTGCACGTTCTCGACTTCCGACGAGAGCGTCGCCTTCTCACGGGCGAGGTTCGCACCCGGCGGCGCCAGGGTGAGCTTCGCGGTCGTGGTCGCCACGACCCCGGTGATATTCGTCACCGTGACCGTATACGTACCGATATCGCTCTGCTGCACAGACTGGATGGCGAGCGTGGGCAGGTCGTCGCCGACCGCCACGCCACCTACCGACCACTTGTAGTGGAACGGCGCGGTGCCGGCGACCAGGTTGGTCACGTCGAACGTCGCCGGCTGGCCCGGGTTCGCACGAACATCGGCCAGGGTGCCTGTGAAGACCGGCGGACGCGGCTGATTCACGGTCAGATGCGCGGCCTGCGACGGCACGGAGCTGCCGAAGTTGGTGACGACGACCGAGTAGTCGACGTTGCTGTCGGCGACAGTGAGCGTCGGCGTGTCGTAGCTCGGGCTGTTCGCCCCCGGAATGGCCGATGCACCCTTCATCCACTGGTAGGTGAGCGTCGGCGAACCGTCGGCCACGACCTGGAAGTGGGCCTGCTGGCCTGCATCCACGTTCTGGGCAACGGGCTGTGTGCGGACGACCACCTGGCTGAAGGCGAAGACCTTGAGCGCAGCAGGACTTGACTCCTGGTCGGGGCCCTGGCCGTGCACGACCACGGTATACGCGTTGCCGTCGTCGCCGGTCGTCGAGGCCGGCGTGACGTAGCTTGCGCTTGTCGCACCCGGAATCTCCACGCCGTTCTTCTTCCAGGTGAAGGTCAGCGGCGGTGTGCCGGAAGCGGTCACGGAGAAGTGGCCAACGTCACCTACGGTCACGTCCTGCTCGATCGGCTGGGCAATGATCGACGGCGGACCCGACGCGATCGGCGGTGCCGGCACGTTGACGATAGCGAACGTGGCGGAGCCGGCCGTGAGGCCCGGTGCGGTGGCGGTCACCGTCACCTGGCCCGGTGTGAACTTCGAGCGCAGCGCGATCTTCTGCAGACCGCCCTCGAACTGCAGTTCCGGCGAACCCGGCGAGTGGTAGCTGTGGATCGGCTCGGCAATACCGCCATTGTTGTCCGGCACTTCGCCGGCGCTGTAATCGACGTACTGCTGCGTGCCACCCTGGTACGTCACGATCGACGCGCCACTGGTCACTTCGAAGGTCACCTTCTGCGCGGCATCCGGCACGACGACGTTGTTGGCGTCAACGACCTTGGCAACGATGAAGGCGGCATCCGAACCGTTGGCCGTGACCTGGAAACGCGTGCCATCCGGCTTGACCACGTTGGGCACGACATCGAGCTCGATGTGATCGGCCTTGCCTGCGGTGGTCAGCGTATCCGCCACCGGCTGCCCGTCGGCACCCGTGCGCACGCTACCCAGTGCGTCGATGCACTGCGCGGTCGCGGTACCCGGCTGCCAGGTGACATTCCAATGGACCTGGCCCGGCAGCTTCGTGGTGGCCTGCGCCTTGTCGGAACCGACGATCTTGCCGGTGTCTTCGTCCGTGGGACCGTTCTCGACAGCGTACGAGGCGTCGTCGATCGTGTCCCAGCGGTTCGGCACCTGGTCGCTGCCCTGCGGTACGCCATTGACGAGCAGGCGGACGGCCGGGCAATTGCTGAAGGCGTTGACCTGGATGTCACCCGTGCGATTCCAGGTGTTGGCCAGCTTGACGACCGGACGCAGGTCGTAGGGCACCCAGACGGACTCGTACACGTAGTACAGCATGCGCGGGAAACGATTAGCATCGGTCATCGACGCGTTATTGCCGCGCATATTGTGACGAAAACCCTTGATCGGCTTTCCATCCGGGTGCGTCGCGATCGTCTTGTCGGGATTTAGCTGGTAGGCCCAATGAGTGGCGTCCTCCAGTCCCTCGACGGCCTCGATGACTTCACCCGGCGTATCGGACATGTACCACTGGGCCATGCCGAACGTGCCGACCTTGCGGGCCTGGGAGTAAGGCACGAGGTAGTTCAGCGCGAAGGCCAGCTCGTAGTCGTACGAATGACGCAGCGTGCCAGGACCCCAGTATTCCGCGCCCCAGGCGGGCTTGTTCGGAAACTCAGTCGAGTGCAGATAGGTTTCGCAGCCGGCCTTCGAGCAGCTGAGGATGTCGCCATTGGCGGCGTCCGGCGTGCGGTCGGCTGCGGCGCGCGGGTTGATGCTGTCCCAGGTCCGGGCCAGCGCGCGAAGCTCGACGRCAAACGGCGTCGACATCACGCCATTGTCGTGCTCCCACGCCAGGATCGACGGATGGCTGCGATCGCGGATCACGATGTCACGATGGACCTCGCGCTTGATCGTCCACATGTCGTTGCACTGCTTGGTCAGTTCCGGCTTTGCTTCGCCACCACACGGGTTGGCGAAGCCGTTCTCGCCGTCGCCACTGGGCTGCACGATGAAAACGCCCAGCGCATCCGCGGCCTCGACAAACTCGGGGCTGGACGGGGAATGACCCGGACGCCAGAGATTGCCGCCACCGGCAGCGAGCTGCTGCAGATCGCGCCACTGCTGCTCTTCAGGCACGGACGAACCTAGCGCGGGATAGTCGTAGCGGCCCGAGCCGCCCCACATATATTGCTTCGCGCCGTTGACGTACGGGAAGTCCTTATCCCAGGTGATGACACGGATGCCGAGCGTGCTCTGCTTTGCATCCACCACCACACCGTCGATGCTTACCGTATGCAGCACCTTGTACAGGTAAGGCTTGCCGTTGATGCTGTTGTTCGGATACCACAGGTGCGGGTTGCTCACCTGGATGGTTTCGTCGAACACCGGGGTTTCGTTATTCGGCACGAAGTTCGCCGGCAACGTCTTCTGCTGCTGATCGGATTTGACGACGTTGCCGTCGGCATCGACGATCTGCGTGGTCAGCGTCACCGACTTTGCCGCGTTGGTCTCATTGACGACGTTGGTCTGGACCTTGACCGTCGCCGTGGTGTGATCCGCGCTGAGACTCTGGGTGCCTACATACGTGCCCCAGGTGTTCTGGCCCGCGTAGACGTTCTCCGGGATGTGCACGAAGTTGGTCACGTGCAGTTTTACCGGACGGAACAGGCCGGCTTCGGCCTGGCCGAAGCGGAACGAGCCGGAGAAGCCGGGATCCTCGAAGAAGCCCCCACCACTGCGACTGACCTTAACAGCCAGCACGTCGGTGCCGTCGAACTTGAGGAAGGGCGTCAGATCCACGATGTGCGGCAGGAAGCCGATCACGTGGGTCGCGTTCTCATCCGCCTGGCCCGGCTGGTTGAGCACGCCGGTACCGGGAACGAAATGACCGTTGATGTAGACGCGGTCACCCGTGTGGGCGCCTTCGAACTCGACCATGACTTTCTTGCCGGCGAACTTCGCCGAGTCGTCGAGCTTGACGCGATACCAACTGGTCTCGCCATCCAGGCTGCCCTGGCCGCCGCCAGACTCCTGATTGATGAAAGTGGTGAAATCGTTGGCAGCGTGCGGAATACCAACGGTCAGCCATGCGCTGTCGTTGAAGGTCGGGATCGCACCGTCGTCGCCATTCGGCAGCGGTGCGTAGACGACCGGGTCATTCGGGTTCTGCACGGCCTGCTTGGTGTATTTCCAGGGTCGTGCGCCGAGATTGATGTCCTGGCGATCCGATGGCGCGAGGGTGACCGCCTGCGCGGTCATCGTCGCGCCAAGGAGTACGGCCGCGAGCAGGCTTGCCAGCCGCCCTCGTCCGTTCGCCCCGCGTTGCAGTATCGGGTGTGTCTTCATTGGGTAGGGGTCCCCCTGTGAGAGCCGCTGAGGGACAGCGCGTTCGCAACACGCACGACGGCAYGAGCCGGCGGGAGGAGCTGCCGGCTGTACTGCTGTCGATACGAGGTGAGTGGAGGGATTTAGCCGTCCATACGCTGTCTGCCGGCGGATCATCCGCTTGACTGATGACAGTCACAATACCTTGCGGTCACCTATCAAGGACTTTCGCCACCATACGCTCGCGTTCCGTGACGCAGGTCATATTTGTACGACACTGGATAGAATCGGCCAAGAGGATTCTCCCTCATCGTGCTGAGCTATCGCGACATCCCTCTATCGAGGTATCTCGCGGTGCTCATCACTTCTTCGACAAGGCGTCGAACTGCTGCTGAAGGTAGCTGCTGGTGCTACCGAGCTTGGTCATCATGGTATCCAGCGCAGTGAACTGCTTCGTGGTGCGGTCGACGAAGGACTGCATCGTGATTTCGAAGTTCGCCTGCTTCTTGTCGATATCCTTGGTGCGCGCGTTGAGGTTGGCCGTGCGCTGACTGAGGATGCCGTTCGTCGAGGTCCAGTCGGTGATCAACTTGTCCAGCTTCACGGTGGCACTCTGCGAGCCACTGAGGAGTTCCTGGGTCTCCGCGGGAGAGGTGGCGAGCACCTTCGTCAGCTTGGTTCCATCGAACTTCAACGTTCCGTTGAGCTGGAACGCCACGCCGAGATCGCTCAACGAGTGCGGGCCTGCCGCGTTCCCCGATGTCTTCGAACCGACCAGCGTGGAGATCTGGCTCTTGATGGACGTCACCGTGGCGTCGCCGATCAACGCGCCGACCTGCTGGTTCGTCTGGTCGTACTTGGTCAGCGCCTGGTAGGTCGAGATGAACTGGTTGTATGCGGTGACCAGCGAGTTCAGGCTGGTGGCGACGGCACTCGAATCGGTCTGGATGTCGACCGTGCTGGTGCCGATCTTGGTCAGCGTGAGCGTCACGCCGTCGATCGCCGACGCGACGGTGTTCGTCGGACTCGTCGCCTTGGTATTACCGTCGATGGTGAACTCGGCATCCTGCGCCGCGGTGATCGCGGTGTCCTTCGCCGGGTCGAAGGCGAGTTGCGAGAGATCCGCGTCGCCGTTGGCGGACACCGTGAATGCGTTCTGCTTGCCGGTCGAGGCTGAGGTCAACGTCAGGTGCGCACCGTCCGTGCCCGTGACGATGCTGGCCGTGACACCGGGATTGCCCTGCGCCTTGTTGATCGCGTCGCGGATGTTCTCCAACGAGTTCGCCGGCGGTTTGACGTCGAGGGTCATCGACCTGGCGCCGATAGCGATCGTCAGCGTGCCCGTGCCCACCGCCGCCTTGCCGCCGGCCAACGCCACGGAGGTGGTCTTCTGGGCAGCGGCCAGCCTGGTCACCTCGATGCTGTAGTTGTTGGCACGTGCATCGGGGTCGGCCACGGCCGAGAGCACGGTGGGCTCGCTTATCGAGGTCTTGTGCGCCTTGAAGGCCGAGCCATCCGACAGGGACTTGATCGCCTTCTGCAGATTCGTCAGCGACGCAGTGAAGTTGCCTACCGAGGATATCTTCGTCTTGTTCGTATCTTCCAGCTTCGCCAGCGCCTTATCCGTCGCCTTGCGCTTGTTGTCCGATAGATTCTTGACGATGCCGGCGACGTCGATCGAGCTCGAGCCGAGATTGATGGTATTGGTTGCCACGAGGTTCTCTCCTTGAGAACGCCTGCCCAGGGCGTCGGGATCTTGACGGCGCGGGCGCCGTCACGCTGATATCCCTACTCGCAAGCAATTACGATGCCATCGTAATTTTTTGATCGGGCCCTCAGGACGCGGTGCCGCCGACCGTCATGGCGTCCACCCGCAGCGTCGGCTGGCCGACACCGACCGGGACGCTCTGCCCGTCCTTGCCGCATACGCCAACGCCTTCGTCGAGCTTGAGGTCGTTGCCGATCATCGAGACCCGGGTGAGCACTTCCGGGCCGGAGCCGACCAGGGTCGCGCCCTTGACCGGACGCGTCACCTTGCCGTCTTCGATGAGGTAGGCCTCGCTCGCCGAGAAGACGAACTTGCCGTTGGTGATGTCGACCTGCCCGCCACCGAAGTTCACGGCATACAGGCCGCGCTTCACCGAGCGGATGATTTCTTCCGGCTCACGATGACCCGCGAGCATGTAGGTATTGGTCATCCGCGGCATCGGTAGCTGGGCGAACGACTCGCGGCGACCGTTACCGGTGGACTTCACGCCCATCAGCCGTGCGTTGAGCTTGTCCTGCATGTAGCCCTTGAGGATGCCGTTCTCGATCAGGGTGGTGCACTCCGTCGGCGTGCCCTCGTCGTCGATGCTGAGCGAACCGCGGCGGCCAGGCAGCGTGCCGTCGTCGACGATGGTGACGCCTTCGGCGGCGACGCGCTGTCCAATGCGGCCGGTGAAGGCCGAACTGCCCTTGCGGTTGAAGTCGCCCTCGAGGCCGTGTCCGATCGCCTCATGCAACAGCACGCCGGGCCAGCCGGGACCGAGGACGACGGTCATCGTACCGGCCGGGGCGTCTACCGCCTCGAGATTGACCAGCGCCTGACGCACGGCTTCGTCGGCAAAGCCGTGAGCCCGACCGTTGGCGATCAACTCGCCATAACCGTAACGGCCGCCACCACCCGAATGGCCCTGCTCTCGCCGGCCGTTCTGCTCGACGATGACCTGGATGTTGAGGCGAACGAGCGGACGCACGTCAGCCGCCAGCGTGCCATCTGAGCCGGCGACGAGGATGGTGTCCAGCGTGGCGGCCAGGCTGACCACGACCTGCTTGACCCGCGGGTCGCGAGAGCGCGCGTACGCGTCGATTTCGCGCAGCAGCTTGATCTTGTCTTCGTTGGGCAGGCTCTCCACCGGGTCGATGGCCGGATAGAGACCGCGACCGGTGGTAATCGCCAGCGGCTTGCCCGCACCGGCGCCGCCCTGGGCGATGGCCCGGGCCGCACGCGAGGCTTCGAGCAGCTGCGGCAGGACGATTTCGTCGGAATAGGAGAAGCCGGTCTTTTCGCCCGAGATGGCGCGGACGCCGACACCCTGTTCGATGGAATGGCTGCCGTCCTTCACGATGCCCTCCTCCAGCACCCAGGACTCGCTGCGCGAATGCTGGAAATAGAGATCGGCCGCGTCGATCGAGGGCCCCATGATCTGGGAAAACACGCGATCCAGGTCCGTGGAAGCAAGGCCGCCGGGGGTGAGCAGGCGACGTTCGGCGAGGGAAATCAGGGAGTCCATCAGGTCTGCCGGTAGGAATTCGGGGTAACCCCGGATTTGGGGTCGGATGCGGCCAGCTTAAACCCTCCGGGGCCGGCCAACAGACCGGTCGGGACACAAGTTGCTACGATGTCGTTCAATCCATCGGGACGGACACCATGAGCAAGGGAATCAAGCGCAACTTTGCCCGCCGCGTCGCCACGGCGCCTGTCAGGCGGGCCGAGGCGGTGGTGGACGAAACCCGCGACCTGCTACACAAGAGCGGCGGGCTGTCTCCGGCCAAGGCCATGGTGAGTACGGCTATCGCCCTGTCGCTCGGCTTTCTCTGCCTGCTTGCGGTCATCGCCTTCCACTACCCCCAGTACCTCACCACGCCGGACCTGCGACACAAGTATTCGGTCGACGTGCTCCGCCAGGCCCTGCTCGGTGGCCTGCTTGTCGCCGGTGGCCTCGCCCTTGCGAACGTCATCCTCGGCCGCAAGCGCAATCTCAACATCGCGGCCTTCATCATGGTGATCGCCGCGGTCGCGCTGGGCGGCTCACGCGTGCCGGTGGGGGCCTTCCCCGATCACACGCCGTATATCGGCCTGGACTGGTTCATTCTCGACCTGCTCGGCTCGACCGTCCTGTTCGTGGTGATCGAAAAGCTCTTTCCGCTCTACCGCGGACAGAGCGTCTTTCGCTTCGAGTGGCAGACCGACATGAAACATTTCGCCGTGAACCACTTCATCGTGGGTCTGGCACTGCTGATCGTGAATTTCCTCATCCACCATGCCTTCGGCTGGCTGGTGAGCAGCAAGTTCCAGCAGATGATTGCCGGCATCCAGTTCGTGCCACAGCTACTGCTGTGCGTCCTCGTCGCCGACATGGCGCAATACTGGACGCATCGCGCGTACCACGAAGTCCCCTTCCTCTGGCGCTTCCATGCCGTACACCACAGCGTGAAGACCATGGACTGGCTGGCCGGATCGCGCCAGCACATGCTCGAACTGATCTTCACCCGCGTCTGCGTGCTGGCGCCACTCTATGTGCTCGGCTTCAGCGAGGCGGTGATGAATGCATACATCATCGTCGTCGGCTTCCAGGCGGTGTTCAACCACGCCAACGTGCACCTGCCCTGGGGTCCGCTGAAGTACGTCGTGGTCACGCCGGACTTCCACCACTGGCACCACGCCTCGGACGACGAAGCGATCGACAAGAACTATGCGGCGCATTGGGCGTTCCTGGATTACCTCTTCGGCACGGCTGTGAAGGCCACGAAGACGAAGTTTCCCGCGAAATACGGCGTCGTCGGCGATTACATGCCGGAGGGATTCGTCCGGCAGCAACTGTTCCCGTTTCGTCGGCAGAAGCCGTGATCAGGGGCGAGGGCTGCGTTTGGCCGTAGGCGCCGACCTGGGCTCGGCGCGCTTTCTTGCAGGAAGGGTTTTCGACAGTTCTGACCACGGGACGATGGCGGCCAGGGTGTCGGCCATAAGGTCGCGTGTCATGAATCGATCGTAGCTTTCCTGCAAACCCGTCCAGAACTCCTCCGACTGCCCAAAAAAACGTGACAACCGCAAGCCGGTGTCGGCCGTGATAGCACGCTTCTCAGCAACAATCTCACCGATTCGCGGAGCCGGCACGCCTATCGCCTTCGCCAGGCGATACTGACTGAGACCCAGCGGCTTTAAATACTCTTCGAGCAGGATTTCGCCCGGATGGGGATAGGGAACTTCGCGCACGATTGCGCTCCTTTCAGTGGTAGTCGACGACGGTCACGCGATGTGCGTGCCCGTTGCTCCAGACAAAACAAATCCGGTACTGGTTGTTGATCCGGATGCTGAACTGGCCGCCCCGATCGCCCTGCAGTGCCACCCTCGAAGAATGCTTGCACGTCCGGATCGCCGTAGGACATGATCATGACTAATAACGCCGCTCGATAATAACGAGAGAAGATATTATTCACAAGGTTGTCTTTGGACTGCCGGTGCAGGGATAGCGCGGCGGTCGGCGGCTGACTCGGCCTAGCCGCGGGCTCGACCCAGGGGCAGCGCAGAGTGTTGCGC
>NZ_JBFUJE010000085.1:0-12285 GCF_056401535.1 Luteibacter sp. P4_E6
AACGCCGCCAGCGAGGCGTGGAGACGCTCGAGACCTTCCGCGGTTTCCTCATCCGTGATCGTCAGCGGCGGGACGATGCGCAGCACGTCGGGGCCCGCCTGGAGGATGAGCAGGCCGTGGGCGGCAGCGAGATCGAGGATTTCGCCGGCCCGGCCAGCGTACGCGCCGTCGAGCACCGCGCCGATCATCAGCCCGCGACCGCGGATTTCCGAGAACAGGTGGAATTCGTGGTTGAGCTTGTTCAGGCCCGTTCGGATGTCATTGGCCTGACGCTCGACGTTGAGCATGACGGCCGGCGAGGCGATCTTGGCCAAGGCCACACGTGCCACGGCCGCGGCCATCGGGTTGCCACCGAAGGTCGTGCCATGGGCGCCGAACTGCATCACCTCGGACACCTTGGGCCCGACCAGCATGGCGCCGATCGGGAAGCCGGCGCCGAGTGCCTTGGCCAGGGTGACGATATCGGGCGTGACATGGTCATGCGAATGGGCGAACAGCGTCCCGGTGCGGCCCATACCGCACTGGATTTCGTCGAGGACCATGAGGGCCCCGTGCGCGTCGCACAGCTCACGAACCTTCTTCAGGAAGCCCGGCTCCGCCGGCATCACACCGCCCTCGCCCTGCACCGGCTCGAGCATCACCGCCGCCACGTCACCGTGAGCCATCGCTTCCTCGAGCGCGGCCGGGTCGTTGAACGGCACATAGCGAAAGCCCCCGGGAAGTGGCTCATAGCCTTCCTGGTACTTCGGCTGGGCCGTCGCCGTGACCGCGGCGAGGGTGCGGCCGTGGAATGAACCCTTGAAGGTCACAATGACGCGCTTCTCGGCCGGCCGCCCCTGCGACGCCGCCCACTTGCGCACCAGCTTGATCGCTGCCTCGTTGGCTTCGGTGCCGGAGTTGCAAAGGAAAACACGCTCGGCGAACGGTGCGTGCTCGACCAGCTCCTGGGCAAGGTGCAGCGGCGGCTCGGAATAAAAGACGTTGCTGGCGTGCCACAGCTTGTTGGCCTGGCCAACCAGGGCGGCAACGAGATCCGGATCCTGGTGACCCAGGGCATTCACGGCGATACCGGCGCCGAAGTCGATGTAATCGCGGCCTTCCGTGTCCCAGACGCGGGAGCCCTTCCCGTGATCGAGGATGACATCGCGCGGGCGATAAACGGACAGCCAATAACGCTTGCCCAGGCCAACGAGATCGGAGGGTGTGACAGGGTGCGACGACATGGTGCTGACTCCGGGCCCCGGCCGCAGCGCCGACGCCCCTACAAGAACGGATGGAATCGCACGGTACGCTCTGCGGTCCGACATCGATCCGAAACCACATCATCCTATAAGGCGCGGCCCGCGCCGACAACGCGCGGCATGTACCGCCGGTGCAACGTTTTGTTACACGTCGCTACACCGCCTGAACGCCCGGTTTCAGCGCGTCTGCCGGAAATGCCTTGAGAATCAAAGGAAGGCCCCCGTGGCACGGCGCTTGCTGCCGTAGTGGGCAAGGCCCTGTGAAGCCCGCGATGTTCGTTCGCCCGACGACCCTGCCAAGCCGGACGACGAATGGGAACTCCCGGTCCCCAGAGGGCCGGGAGTTTTCTTCACTCCCGTCACCGGAGGGGCCGAACCCGGTCAGCGCAGCTGGTCGAGAGCGAGTTGGTGTTTTTTGCAGAGGCGGTAGACGGTCACGCGGGATACGCGCAGGCGCCGCGCGCATTCGCTGATGTTGAACGCGCTTGCACGAAGGCAGTCGACGATCGCCTCGCGTTCGGCGGAGGTGCGCGCGCTGCCAAGGCTATCCCGGTCCGCGCCAGGGAGGTCGGCGCTCAGCTCCAGATCCTCCGGCGTGATCAGCGCATCGTCGGCGATCACGGCCGCGCGCTGCACGCGGTTCATCAGTTCGCGCACGTTGCCCGGCCAGGCAAAGGCGCTCATCGCCTTCCGGGCGCTCGTGCTGAAGGCCCGTGCGCGCGTTCCATAGCTCTCACGGAAAGCGTCCAGGAAATACTGGGCCAGCAGTTCGATGTCGCCATTGCGCTCCCGCAACGGTGGCATGCGCAGGCGCAATACGTTGAGGCGGTAGAAAAGATCTTCGCGGAACCGTCCCTGCGAAACGGCCTTCTCGAGATCCACATGGGTAGCGGCCAGCACCCGCACATCGACCTTGATGGACTGGCAGCTGCCGATGCGTTCGATGGTGCCTTCCTGCAGCACCCTCAACAGGTTGGTCTGTGCATCGAGGGGCAGGTCGCCGATCTCGTCGAGGAACACGGTGCCGCCGTCGGCGGATTCGAAGTGGCCGATGCGCCGCGCCGTGGCGCCGGTGAACGAGCCGCGTTCGTGGCCGAACAGTTCGGACTGGACGAGGTTGGCCGGCAGCGCGCCACAGTTGATCGCCGCGAAAGGCCGTTCGTGGCGTGCCGAAAGCTGGTGCAGGGCCCGCGCGGCCATCTCCTTGCCCGTCCCGGTCTCGCCGGTGATGAGCAGGGGCAATTCGACCGGCGCGAACTTGCGGATGTTCTGCGAGAGGGTGCGGATGGCCTGGCTGTCGCCCGTGAGGATGCTCGGACGGGTGTCCACGGCGGCGGGCGCATCGCCCGGCGCGCGTTGCAGCGCCAGGCGTAAGGCGGTGAACGAAGAAGCGCCGTCGATGATCTCGAGGGCCTGCGGCAAGGCCAGCCGGATCGAGGGCTCATGTGCCGGCGTACGGGAGCCCGTCAGGCCGATCCAGGCCATGGCCGGGTGGTTTTCACGAAGTTGGTGGAGGATGCGGACGGCGGCGAGCGCGCTTGCCCGCAGGTCGACCACGGCGATGGCCGCGTCTCCGCATTCGGGTAGTGCCTCACTCTGGGCGGCCGGATCGGCCACCAGCGTGCGCCAGCCTGCCCGGAGCAGACCAAAGTGTTCTTCAACGCTCGGTCTGCCTACCCAGACGACACAACGCCCCGACATTTCCCCGCGCGACATGCCTGCTCCTCACCCGTTACGTGGCCTGCTAGCCGGCTTCGCGGATTCAATCCTGGACCCGCCGCCGGCACCCCTGCAGGCCGGCAAGCCCCACATCGTCGCGCGTGTGTCAGACGACAGCGACGGGGATCGAAGTTATACCGGCGTGCCGAAAGCGGCCATACACCAAACGGGCTAGCCTCCAGAGCCATACGGGTGCATCGCCGCGCTAGCTACAGAAACAAATCCGGTAGTAGCGGGTTGCCCGGTGCCACGGCGTAGCGATTGAAGTCAGTGATGCCCTCTTCACGCAGCACGTCTTCGTCGATGTAGAACTGGCCGGTGTAGTCACGCGAGCGACGGGTAAGCACCGCGTGCGCCGCATCCGCGACGATGTCCGGCGTGCGGCAGTTTTCAACGCGGACGCCATCGATCATCGCGATCGCGGCCGTGGCGATGACGGTTTTGGGCCACAGCGCGTTCACCGCGATGCCCAGCGACTTGAATTCAGGCGCCATGCCGAGCACGCAGAGGCTCATACCAAACTTGGCAATGGTGTACGCGACATGTGGTTCGTACCACTTCGGATCGATGCTCGGCGGAGGCGACAGCATCAGCACCTGCGGGTTCTCTGCGTTCTTCAGGTACGGCAGGCAAGCCTGTGTCGTGAGGAAGGTTCCCCGCGTGTTCACCTGCTGCATGAGGTCGAAACGCTTCATCGGCGTGTTCTCCACGCCGGCCAGCCAGATGGCGCTGGCATTGTTCACCACGATGTCGATGCCACCGAAACGTTCGGCGGCCGTGGCCGCGGCCATGCGCACTTCGGACTCTTCGCGAATATCCACTTTCAACGGAAGCGCGACACCACCCGCCGCTTCGATCTCGGCGGCCGCGGTGTGGATCGTGCCGGGCAGCTTGGGGTTGGCGACGCTGCTCTTCGCCGCGATGACGATATTGGCGCCGTCGCGTGCGGCACGCAGCGCGATGGCAAGCCCGATGCCGCGCGAGGCCCCGGTGATGAAAAGCGTCTTCCCTGCGAGGGTCGTCATGGCAAGTCCATWAAGGGCGCTGGAAGCGCGGGAGAATGTCACGCAACTCGGCAAGCCGTTCGAGTGGGTCGTCGAGTTCGAGCATGTGCTGGCACTCGTTCGGATCCAGCGGCAGCAATTCGGAGAGGCGGAAGCCGACCCAGCTGGCATCGTCAGAGCGCGTGGCGACGTCATGCCGCCAGGGTGGCTGCATCTGGTCGACAAGGCGCTCGAGAATGGTCGCGAGCAGACCGAATTCAGGCGGAAGCGGCGTGATGTCTTCGGCACGCCACGTGGCGATGTCGCCACGCACCTGCCCGTCCGAGCGGATGCGGGTACGCGTGACGCGAAAACGCAGGCCACCTTCGGCGACGATGCCAAGCAGGCCGTCCTCACCCGTGTGGAAGTCCGTGATTGTCGCCAGCGTGCCGACGGCCGCAGGCACCGCGGGATGCCCGGCTTCGCTGCCCTCGAGGATCATGCAGACGCCGAAGGGTCGGCCGGTGCGTGCGCATTCGCGCACGAGGTCGATATAGCGTGGCTCGAAGATGCGCAGTTGCAGCTGACCGCCCGGAAAAAGGACGTTCGTCAACGGAAACAGCGGGAAGTCTTGTCCGGGCGTGGTGGCAGCCATGCCCGCCAGTCTAACCTGCGTCGAGCGCGGTAAAAAAGCGCCGCGGCGCACCTTCGAAGCCGCYGTTGGACATGAACACGACATGGTCGCCTTCCCGCGCATCCGCGGCGAGCGTGGCCACCAGCGCCTCGACCGTCGGCACGGCCTTGCCACGACCATCGAGCGCCGCCGTGACGCGTGCCGCGTCCCAGGCGAGCTCGGGGCGATGCAGGAAGACCACGCCGTCGGCATCGGCGAGCGACGGCGCAAGGGCCTCCGCGTGCGCGCCCAGACGCATGGAGTTCGAACGGGGCTCGAGCGCGACGAGGATGCGTGCGCCGCCGACCTTTGCACGCAGGCCGGCCAGTGTTGTCGCGATCGCCGTCGGGTGATGGGCGAAGTCATCGTAGACCGTGATGCCACCGGCCTCGCCGATCACTTCCATGCGGCGACGCACGCTGGTGAAACTGGCGAAGGCCGGTAGCAGGCTCACCGGATCCGCACCCGCCGCCGTTGCCGCGGCGAGCGCGGCCAGTGCGTTCATCACGTTGTGCCGACCCAGCGAACTCCAGTGGATCTCACCGAGCACGGTGTCGCCACGACGCACGCGGAAATGCGAGCCGTCGGCGGCGATCAGTTCGGCGCGCCAGTCGCCCTTGTCGACGCCGAAGGTTTCCACCGGCGTCCACGCACCCATGGCCAGCACTTCGGCGAGATAGGCGTCTTCCGCGTTGACGATGAGGCGGCCATTGCCCGGCACCGTGCGCACCAGGTGGTGGAACTGCCGCTGGATCGCAGCCACGTCGGGAAAGATATCCGCGTGGTCGTATTCGAGGTTGTTGAGGATGGCGATGCGCGGACGGTAGTGGACGAACTTGGAGCGCTTGTCGAAGAAGGCCGAGTCGTACTCGTCGGCCTCGATGACAAAGGGCTTGCCCTCGCCGCGACGCGCCGAGACATCGAAGTTGCCGGGCACCCCGCCAATGAGGAAACCCGGCGAGAGGCCAGCCGTCTCGAGCAGGTGGGCGAGCAGGCTGGTCGTCGTGGTCTTGCCGTGCGTGCCCGCGACCGCCAGCACCTCGCGGCCGCCGAGCAGCGTCTCACCCAGCCACTGCGGACCCGAGATGTAACGCAGGCCTTCGTCGAGCATGTGCTCGACGGCCGGGTTGCCGCGCACCATGGCGTTGCCCACCACGACCAGATCCGGCGCGGGCTGCAGGTGTTCCGCCTTGTAGCCCTGCATCAGGCCGATGCCGAGGGCTTCGAGCTGGTCGCTCATGGGCGGATAGACGTTCGCGTCCGACCCTTCGACGGTGAGGCCGAGCTCGCGCGCGAGCGCAGCGACGCCGCCCATGAAGGTGCCGCAGATACCGAGGATATGGACGCGCATGGGTCGACTCATGGGGGCCCGCCGAAGCGGGCCGTGAGGGTCAGGCGCTGGCGGCCTGGATATCGCCCGGGAGGACGTCGAGAACGCGCTGGGTCACTTCATCGAGTTCGCCGACGCCCTCGACGACCTGCAGCTTGCCGCGCTGCTTGTAGAAGTCGGCGACGGGCGCGGTCTGTTCGGCATAGATGGCCAGGCGCTTCTTGACCGTATCCGGGTTGTCGTCGGGACGGCCTTCCTTCTCGAAGCGGACTTCGCAGCGGCCGACGATGGCCTGGTCGGGCACATCGAGCTTGACCACGACATCCAGCGGCTGGCCGATCCGGGCCAGCACCTCGTCCAGCGCGGCGGCCTGGGCCAGGTTGCGCGGGTAACCGTCGAGGATGAAGCCCGGCTTGGCGTCCGGCTGGCTGAGGCGGTGCTCGATGATGCCGAGCATGATGTCGTCCGACAGCAGGATGCCCTGGTCCATCAGGCCCTTGGCCTTCAGACCCAGCTCGGTTCCTTCCTTGATCTCCGCGCGAAGCAGGTCGCCGGTGGAGATGTGGGGGACGCCGAGGCGCTCCTTGAGGCGGGTGGCCTGGGTGCCCTTCCCTGAACCGGGGGCGCCGAATAGCACGAGTCGCATTGATGCTCCGATACGTCGGGCGACACGGGGTTAACCCGAGCGCCGGACACAAGAAAATGGGTCTCAAGGTAACGGCACGGCCGCGCTCGCGTCAAACGGCCGACACCGGAGGCGTGTAGGCCGCGGCCCGCTTCCAGCGGGGAACGACCAGCCGGCCCCGCTTGCGCGCCACCAGGAACAGGCCCAGAGAGACCAGGCTGCACGCTACCAGGGCAACGATCGACGCCTCGGCGCCGAATTCTCCGCCGGAGAGCCAGTCCGGCCCGGCGAGGCGCGAGGCCACCAGCCCGTGCATCTGGAGGCCCGAGGTGGGTACGCCGAAAACCAGCGACTGGGTGATATTCCAGCCGGCATGAAGGCCCATGCACGCCAGCAGCGAGCGGGTCGCCACGTAGAGYAGCCCCAGCATGACGCCCGCTTCCAGGGCGATCGCCAGGCTGGTGCCGATTGTCGCGTGGGGGTTGAAGGCGTGGGCGAAGCCGAAGAACACCGAGGAGATGAGCAGGGCCCAGCCGGTGCCCAGCGCCTCCTCGCAGGCGCGGAAAAGCACGCCACGGGAGATCAGTTCCTCGCCGATGGCCGCGCCAACCCCCGCGCCCAGGACGATGCCCGGCCAGTCGGCGGCCGTGTCCGGCCCGAGGGGTACATAGGCGCCGAAAAGCCACAGGCTGCCGACGACCACGCCCATCAGGGCCACGCCGCCGACCAGCCAGAGCGGCCCGGCCGCCCAGGTCGGACGCGAGAATTCGGTAAGGGGACGGMGCTCGACGAAGYGAACCAGCACGCCGTAAGCGAGGATCGCCGGCACCGCGCGAATCAGCATTTCCCCGATGCCGCGGGCCAAGGTGCTCACATCCTTGCCTGCAAGGCCGATGGGCTTGAGCAGGTGGCTGAGGAGGATCGTCAGCGCGATGGTCAGGAGGGCGAAGAGCCCGATGCGGGCGCCGGCGCTATAGAAAAGACCACGCTGCCAGCGCGTGGCGTCGGCGGACGGGGCATACAGCGTATTCGGTAAGCGCACGGCGAGCCCCTTCCCCTTGATCGTTCCTGAGTCTAGCGTGTCATCGTCATGCCGCACGCGCTACGCTCGGCACTCCCATGGTGACGAGGAAGTGCGTATGGCCGCCGGCAAAATTCTTTACGCCCAGTCGGGCGGCGTATCCGCCGTCATCAATGCCTCCGCCGCGGGCGTGATCGAAACGGCTCGCGACAAGGGCATCATTGTTTATGCCGCGCGTAACGGCATCCTCGGCGCGCTTCGCGAGGAGCTCATCGATACCTCCAAGGAAGCCAAGGCCAATATCGCCGCGCTCAAGCACACGCCCGGTGGCGCTTTCGGTTCCTGCCGCTACAAGCTCAAGTCGCTGGAAGAAAACCGCGTCGAGTACGAGCGCCTGATCGAGGTGTTCAAAGCACACGACATCCGCACCTTCCTCTACAACGGCGGCAACGACTCGGCTGACACAGCGAACAAGGTTTCGAAGATCGGCCAGACGCTCGGCTACGAGGTCAACTGCATCGGCGTGCCGAAGACGATCGACAACGACCTCGTGGTGACCGACACCTGCCCCGGGTTCGGTTCGGTCGCGAAGTACACCGCGATCGCGGTGCGCGAGGCCAGCCTGGACGTGGTCTCGATGATGGATACCTCGACCAAGGTCTTCATCATCGAAGTGATGGGTCGTCATGCGGGCTGGATCGCCGCCGCTGCCGGTCTTGCCGGATCGGCACCTGGCGACGCGCCCCACGTCATCCTGTTTCCGGAGAACGTGTTCAATCCCGAGACCTTCCTCGCCAAGGTCAAGGCCACGGTGGAAAAGGTCGGCTACTGCACCGTGGTCGTTTCCGAGGGCGTGAAGGACAGCAACGGCACGTTCCTCGCCGAGTCCGGCGCGCGCGATGCGTTCGGCCACGCGCAGCTGGGTGGCGCCGCCCCGGTGCTCGCCGCCCTGGTGCGCGAGAAGCTTGGCTACAAGTACCACTGGGCCCTGCCCGATTACCTGCAGCGCTCGGCGCGACACATCGCTTCGAAGACCGATCTCGAGCAGGCCTATGCGGTAGGCAAGAAGGCCGTCGAATACGCGGCCGAAGGCCTCAACGCCGTGATGCCGGTGATCGTCCGCACATCCGACGAACCCTACAAGTGGAAGATCGAAGCGGCGCCGCTGGACAAGATCGCCAACCACGAGAAGAAGATGCCGAGGAACTTCATCTCCAAGGACGGCTTCGGCATCACCGCCGCCGCGCGACGCTATCTCGCCCCGCTGATCCAGGGTGAAGCACCGCCGCCGTATGGCCCGGATGGCTTGCCGATCTACGTGACGCTGAAGAACGCGTCGGTGCCGAAGAAGCTGAAGAAGTTCAAGATCGGCTGAGGGGCTAGGCGCAACTGCTGTTGTAGGAGCCGATTCATCGGCGATTGGGTGTTGCATCGACCTTGCCCGCTGCCGCGGGATCGCCGATGAATCGGCTCCTACAGGAAACTTCGCAGGAGACGCAGGTCGCGGACGAAATCCGCATACCCCTCTTCTCGCGCCTGCTTATCCGGCAGGCGCAGCAGGTAGGACGGGTGCACCGTGGCTATCGCTCGCCGACCGTCAGGCAGGTCGAGCCACTGCCCCCGTTGCGCCATCAACCGAAACGACGCCCCGAATACCGCCTGCGCCGCCATCGCCCCGAGGCAGATGATCGCCTCCGGGCGGATGCGGTCGATTTCGGCGGCCAGCCAGGGGCGACACGCCGCCTGCTCCTCGGCGTTGGCGCGTTTGTGCAGGCGCCGCTTGCCGCGCGGTTCGAACTTGAAATGCTTCACCGCATTGGTGACATAGAGCGCGGCGCGATCGACACCCGCTTCCTCCAGCGCGCGATCGAACAGCTTTCCCGCCGGGCCGATGAAGGGCCTCCCGGCCAGATCCTCCTGGTCACCCGGCTGCTCACCGATGACGACGATGCGCGCATCGGCAGGGCCGCTACCGAAGACCGTCTGCGTCGCCGGCTTCCACAGGTCGCAGTGGCGACAGTCTTTCGCCTGCTTTCGCAGCGCCGCGAGGCTTCCCTCGGGCGCGTCCACGGCGGCCTTCTGCAGCGGCGTGACCTTTTTCCTCGGCACCGTGGGTTGTTTCTCGACCATTGCCTGCATCCTCGGCAGCGCATCGCGCACCAGTTCGGGTATGAGCCGCGCCTCCGGGAGATTCTTCCAGTACTTCACCGGCATCTCCCGGCGCATGGCATCCACTTTGAGGCGCGCGGGGTTGAAGATGCTGGCGTAGTAGGTGCGCCAGAGATCTTCGAGGGCGTCGCCGGAAGGCGCGTCGCCACGCTGCGCACCGGGCCCGAACGAGAGCGTCGTGCCGTCCCAGTGGGCGCTGCGTGAGGGCGTCAACAAGGACCAGCGCATACCGGTGAACCGGCGGACGAAGAATGGTGCCACGCGCGTGACGATGTCATGGTCGGGTTCGAACCACGCAACATAGACGGTGCCGTCGTCGATCGGCAACTCGCGAAAGCGCACGAAGGCCTTCATCTTGTGCATGTCGCGGTTGACCTGCTTCACGCAGGTGTGGGCCCAGGCGACATCGTCGTCCGTGGCGATCGCCAGGAGGTTGCGTTCGCCGTGCGTCAAACGCCACAGCATGCGGTAGAGCGTGGCGTGGCGTCGCGGATCCGAATGCGCCAGCACCGAATTGACGAGGCTGAGGAAATCGCGCGGAACGGCCGGGGCCTGCGCATGCCGTGGCTCGGGCATCGCGTCGTCGCTGCCGAACAGGCCGCCGTCCGGTCCCGCGAGCCATTCGACCTGCGACGGATCGACCTCCGCCAGCAGCAAGGCACGCGCCTTCGCGCGCCACGCCTCCACGTCCGAAGCATCGTCGAGCCGGACGCCAAGCATCAGCCGAACAGGTCGGGCTGCGCCGGCTCGCGCAGGTCACGCTGCAATGCGGCGCTTTCGTGGTCACCTCGGGGACGGTGATCCACCGTTTCAACAAAGGGCGCGACCTTTTTCACCGGCACGCGCAGGCGGATGAGGTCGGCGTAGCGAATGCGCTGGTGGGCGCGCATCGCGATCATGCGGTCCACGGTCTTCACGCCCAGACCCGGAACACGCAGGAGCATGTCGCGCGGCGCCCGGTTAACGTCGACCGGGAAGCTTTCCCGATGACGCAGCGCCCAGGCCAGCTTCGGATCGACCTCGAGCGAAAGCATGCCGCTGTCACCGGGGGGAGCGATTTCGTCCGCGCGGAAACCGTAGAAGCGCATCAGCCAGTCCGCCTGGTACAGACGATGCTCGCGCACGAGCGGCGGCGGCTTCAGCGGCAGGATTTTCGACGCATCGGGAATCGGGCTGAACGCGGAATAGTAGACGCGGCGCAGGTGGTAGTTCGTGTAGAGGTTGGTGCTGGCCGCGAGCACATCGCGATCCGTCGCCGCATCGGCGCCGACGATCATCTGCGTGCTCTGCCCGGCCGGGGCAAACTTCGGCGCTTTCTTTTCGGCCTTCGCCTCGTCGATGGACAGGCGCAGGCGTCCCATGGCACTACGGATATCGCCCAGGTCTTTCTCCGGCGCCAGCGACTTGAGGCCTTCGGCCGTCGGCATCTCCACATTGATACTCAGGCGATCCGCCCAGCGTCCGGCGGCGTCGATCAACTCGGGCGACGCATCCGGAATGGTCTTGAGGTGGATGTAGCCGCCGAACTTGTGCTCGGTACGCAGCGTGCGGGCGACGCGAACCAGCTGCTCCATGGTGTAGTCGGGCGACTGGATGATGCCCGAGGAGAGGAACAGGCCTTCGATGTAATTGCGGCGGTAGAACTCCATTGTGAGTTCCACCACTTCCTCGGGCGTGAAGCGTGCGCGCTGCACGTTGCTGCTGCGCCGGTTGACGCAGTACACGCAGTCGTAGACGCAGAAGTTCGTCAGCAGGATCTTCAGCAGGGAAATGCAGCGTCCATCCGGCGCATAGGCGTGGCAGATGCCCATGCCTTCAGTCGAACCGATGCCACCCGAGCGCAGCGAGTTGCGGCCCTTGCCGCCACTGGACGAGCAGGACGCGTCGTACTTGGCCGCGTCGGCCAGGATGGCGAGTTTGTCGGACAGTTTCATGGGGAAAGCCATGGTGCCAAATGGCGCCGACCTCCGCGTGAAAGCGCGGATCACAAATAAGTACATGTGGGAGCCGCTTCAGCGGCGATGCTCTTACCCCTGTAGGAGCGATCGAAAGCAAAGGCATATGATTCGGGCTTTGCTGCCAGAGTCGACCGACATGGACCTGATCATCCGCCACGCCAGCCTTCCCGACGGGCGCCGCGACGTCGATATCGGCATCGCCGACGGGCGCTTCGCAGCGATCCAGCCGGCGCTACCGGCGAAGGGCGTGGAAGAGATCGATGCGGGCGGCCGACTTGTCTCACCGCCCTTCGTCGACGCGCACTTCCACATGGATGCAACGCTGTCGCTCGGCCTGCCCCGGCTCAATGCCTCCGGCACCTTGCTCGAAGGCATCGCGCTGTGGGGCGAGCTCAAGCCCGACCTCACGATCGACGCGCTGGTGGCCCGCGCCATGGCCTATTGCGACATGGCGGTGGCGCAAGGGCTGCTCGCGATCCGCAGCCATGTCGACATCTGTGACGACCGGCTGCTGGCCACCGAAGCCTTACTGGAGGTGAAGCGCCGCGTGGCGCCCTACCTGCACC
>NZ_JBFUJE010000086.1:0-12165 GCF_056401535.1 Luteibacter sp. P4_E6
AGTCGAATCCGGACGGACCATGGCCGGTGAAGCCGGACCCGGAGGCGTAGCTCCGGCCCGGGCCAGGATCGCCCTTGATCGGACCATTGCGCCAGTCACTGCGATACCACGGGCCGTAATAGTGGTACCCACCACCGCCCGCATAGCCTGTGCCGCCGACCGCCTGGTCGCGCGTGCACTGACCGGTGGCGTAGTCGTGCTCGCAGTCTTCCTGCGAGTTGTAGCTGTTGCGCTGCACGTCCTTGCCGCCGAGCGTGGCGAAGCCCACCGCCGCGGCGCCAAGCACACCCAGGGTGATCGCGACGGTTCGCTTGCGCGTCAGTGGTTCCTTCTGTGGGTAGAAGGAAGGATGTCGGTACCCCGTCGCGGGTTTGAACGCCGCATCCTTTTGCGGGGCGATAGACGTCGTCTTCGTGTCCTTTTCCATGGCAGGTGCCTCAGTAGGACATCGCAGCGGCATTCAGCGCGCCGACGCATATCGCGACGATCGCGACGAAAAGAGCGACCGACCTCACGTCCTCTTCGATTTTCTGGCGCAGGTCACGCACCATCAGCCGAAGCACAAAGTGGGTCAGCAACTGCACGACCCATGCGACCAGGCCCCACAGGGCAAGGTCGGTGAGGCTTACGCTGTGCGCGATGGCACTGGCCAGCGGCTGCACGAAGCCCAGCGCCGCGCCGCCGAGACTGATCGCCGCCGAGAGGTTGCCATCACGGATCAACGCCATCTCGCGTTGCGGCGTGATCCAGATGTAGGTCACCACGAAGGCGACGAAGTAGAGGATGCCCAGGGCGAGATACGCCACGAAGGCGGGCAGGGTGAACAGGTCCGAGACGATCACGAAGGCTTCCTTGTTCTGTCTGTGTGTGGGATTTCGCGAGCGCCTATCGCCGATAAATCGGCTCCTACCGAGCGGGGTGTGCTTCGCCTAGTAGGAGCCGATTCATCGGCGATGCTTTTACTCGCCGAGCCCAAGCTCGGTGGCGAAGAACGTCATTGACAACGCCGCATTACCGACACGCTGGCTGAAAGGCGCGCCGATACCATGCCCCGCATTCATGCGTGTCAGCAGCAACACGGGCTGCCCGGACGTGCTTGCGTCCTGCAACGCCGCGGCGAACTTGCGTGACTGCCACGGAGCGACACGCGGGTCGTTGGCACCGGTGGTCAGCAGCACGGCCGGGTACGCCGTCCCCTTCTTCACGTTGTGCAATGGCGACCACGCCAGGGTGGCTTTTGCTTGCGCATCGTCCTTCACGGTGCCGTACTCGCTCACGTTGTACGGACCATTCGCGAATGCGGTTTCGTGGCGCGGCACGTCGTAAATACCGACGGCTCCGACCACGGCGCGATACTGCTCCGGATGCTGGGTGAGTGCTGCGCCCATCAACAGGCCGCCGTTGCTGCCGCCGAGGATGCCGAGGTGCTTCGTGTCGGTCCACTTCGAGGAAACCATGGCCTGCGCCGCGGCGTAGAAGTCGTCGAACACGTTCTGCTTGTGCAGCTTTTGGCCCTGTTCGTGCCAGGCTTCGCCGAACTCGTTGCCGCCACGGATGTTGGCGTAAGCCAGGACGCCGCCACGCTCGAGCCACGCGAGGTTGGCGCCGATAAAGCCCGGCGTCACCGGAATGCCGAAGCCACCGTAGCTGTAGAGGATGGTCGGGCGCTTGCCGTTCGGCGTGATGCCGTCCATCGAGATCACGGTGACCGGGACCTTGCTGCCGTCCTTCGAGACGCCGTCCACGCGGGTCACGCGGACCTTCGAATAGTCGGCGGCGGGCTTCACTTCGAAGATGGTCTTCAGCGAACCGCTGGCGCCGTCGTACTCCGCCCAATGGGTCGGCGTGGTCCAGCCGACGTAGGAAATCAGCGCCTTGTTCTGGCCGGACTCGGAGGCGATGCCGCTGATAGTGACACCCGTGGCGGGTAGCGGTACGCGACGAACGAAGCCTGCCTTTGCGTCGTACTGGTCGGCCCACCAGTCGGGACCCGCACTGCGCACGACCAGGAAGCCGTCACCGAGCGGGGTCACGCGCTGGATCGCGCCCTCGCCTTGTTCGAGCACGGGCGTGGTCTTGCCGCCCGCCCCTACCGCGACGATCTTGCCCCGCGGCGCACCGGCGAAGCTGACCACGAAAAGGCGGTCGCCCACCCACGCGGCCGAGCGCGCGTCGGCGTCGTGGCCGAGTACGCGGGCAAAGGAGCCCTTGCCTTCGCGCAGGTACACCTCGGCCGGGCCGCCATCGCCTTCGTTGGCGAGCAGCGCGACGGACTTGCCCGCGCTGCCTTCGAGCAGGATGTACTCGGCGACGTGCGAGTAACCCTTGCCGAAGACCGTGCGGTCCTTGCTGGCCGGCTCGCCGATCGTGTGGTGCGCGAGCACGGCATCGAACTCGCGCAGGGCCTGACCGGCCTTCGGCGTTTCGAAGCGCGCGTAGGTCACACCCTTCTCGTCGGCATCCCAGGCCAGCGCCTGGGGTGTCGTGCCACCGCCGGCCAGGGGCAGGACATCGCCCAACGGCTTGCCGCTGGTGGTGTCGAGGATATGGATGGTGGTCAGCTCGCTGCCGCCTTCGGCCGTGCCGTAGGCAAGATAACGGCCGCTCGGCGACGGCCAGTATTCGGTGATGGCGGTGTTGCCATCACCCTGGTTGAGATCGACAAGGGTGCGGGTGGGGCCATCCGGCCAGGCCTTGCCGACCAGCACGGGCTGCGGCTGCGGGGGCGTGTTCTCGAAATAGAACAAGGTGCCGCCGGCCAGCGTGGGCGACGAGCGGGTGGTCGAGGTGATCGCCAGTTCGCGGATGCGGGCGCTCAGCGTCTTGCCCAGCGGCATCGCGCCGACGGTCGCTTCGGTATAGGCGTTCTGCGCGTCGATCCACGCCGTCACGTCCGCCGCGTCCGGGTTCTCCAGCCAACGGTAGGGATCGTTCACCGGCTGCCCGGCGAGTGTTTCGGCGACCACATGCTTCGGCGTCGGCGGCGGGCTGGTGGGGGCGGCGTGGGCGCCGCAGGCAACGAGCAGGCTCGCGGCGAGCAGGCGGGGAACGAGTACGCGCATGGGGGACGACTCCGGTGGAGGGGACCCGAGCGTATCAAAGGCGCGCTATCCTCGACCGATTTGCCAGACCCGGGAAACGTTCGATGCGCGTACTCGCCGCCGCCCTGCTTACTGTCTTAGCCGCCGCGCCGGCCTTCGCCGCGCCACCGCCGCCGCTGGACATGGAAACCATCATGGCCGACCCGGACTGGATCGGCGCACCGGTTGAAGACGCTTACTGGAGCGTCGACGGCACGCAGCTGTACTACTCGCTGAAGCACGACGGCACGCCGGTCCGCGATCTCTACCGCGTCGCAGCCACCGGTGGCGCGCCGGTGCAGCTGGATCCGAAGGCCGCCGCGGGCGCCGATGGCACCAAGCTGGTGTTCGACCGCGAGCACCGCCATGCGGCCTTTATCCGGCACGGTGACATCTTCCTGCGTGACCTCGGTACGGGCGCCACGGTGCAGGTGACCCGGTCGGCGGCGAAGGAGCGAGACCCGCACTTCTCCCTGGATGGCCGCCTGCTTTCCTTTCGAAGTGGCAACGCCTGGTTCACCTACGCGGTCGCCGGCGGCCCGGTGACGCCAGCCGCGCTGCTCGAAGAGAAGGACGATCCGAAAGCGACGAAATCCGATGACCTGAAGGACGACCAGCAGGCCATCTTCAAGACGTTGCGCAGCCTGCGCGCGGACGACGATGCGATGAAGGCCGACGCAGAGGCGCTGGCCGCCGCCGATCCGGGCCAGGCGCCGCAGCCGTTCTGGTTGGGCAAGAACGTCACGGTGACCGATACCTCGTTGTCGCCGGACGGCCGCTGGATGCTGGTGGTTACCCAGGCCAAGGACGCCGATGGCGGCAAGATCGCCGACCTCACACATTACGTCACCGACTCCGGCTACGCCGAAGCCGAGGCCACGCGCGCCTACGTCGGCCGCAACGATCCGGCACCCCAGTCCCTGCGGCTGCTCGACCTCCGTGCGCACACCAGCTTCGAGCTCGACACCGCGAAACTCCCGGGTATCGGCGAGGATCCGCTCGCCGAGCTCCGTGCGAAGACCGTGGCCGCGCTGCGCAAGGACGGCAAGGGTGACCGTGCCGACGCACTGGCTGCACCGAAGGTCCGGCCCGTCATCGTCAACGGCGAGTACAGCCCGGGCATCGTCTGGAGCGACGACGGTCACAACGTGGCCGTGCAGTTGCGCGCGATCGACAACAAGGACCGCTGGATCGCCAGCGTCGACTTCGACAGGCATGCACTGGTCAGCCAGCACCGCCTGACCGACAAGGCCTGGATCAACTGGGACGGCAACGACTTCGGCTGGCTGCGCGATGGCCGCACCCTCTGGTACCTCAGCGAGGAATCCGGGTTCGCCCAGCTCTACACGCGCCCGCTCGGCGGCAAGGCCACGGCGATCACCAGCGGCCGCTTTGAAACCGACCACCCCGTGCTCAGCCCGGATGGTTCGACCTTTTTCGTGCGCACCAACCAGGTCGCACCGTATAGCTACGACATCTACAAAGTGCCCTCGACCGGTGGCGCGCTGACCCGCATCACGACGTTCGAAGGCCTGGACGATTTCAACCTGTCGCCGGACGGCCGCACGCTCGCTGTCCTGCACTCTTCGCCGTATGTTCCGTCGCAACTGGCAACGATCGGAGTGGACGGCGCGGCTGCCCGTGAGCTCACGGACACACGCAAGCCCGGCTACAAGGCCCGTGATTGGGTTGCGCCGAAGATCGTCCAGGTTCCTTCCAGCCATGGCGCGGGCACCATCTGGGCGAAGTTCTATGGTCCGGCGGACGGTGGCAACGCCGCCTCTCGCCCGGCGGTGATCTTCGTCCACGGTGCCGGCTACCTGCAGAACGTGCACCTGTCCTACCCGGCGTACTTTCGCGAGCAGATGTTCCACAACCTGCTGGTGCAGCGCGGTTATGTCGTGATCGACATGGATTACCGCGCCTCGAAGGGTTACGGCCGCGACTGGCGCACGGCGATCTACCGCAACATGGGTCATCCCGAACTCGAGGACCTGCTCGACGGCAAGGCCTGGCTGGTGAAGAACCAGCACGTGGATCCCAAGCGCGTCGGCATCTATGGCGGCAGCTACGGCGGCTTCATGACCCTGATGGCGCTGCTGCGCGCCCCGGGTGAGTTCGCGGCCGGCGCGGCCCTGCGCCCGGTCACCGACTGGACCAGCTACAACCACGAATACTCGGCCAACATCCTCAACGATCCCCAGCTCGATCCCGAGGCCTACGCGACCAGCTCGCCCATCATGTATGCGGACAAGCTGTCCGACCCGCTGCTGATGGAACATGGCCTGATCGACGACAACGTGCTGGCCAGCGACACGGTCCGCCTGTACCAGCGTTTCATCGAGCTGCACAAGAAGAACTTCTGGATGTCGCTGTATCCCCTGGAGCGCCACGGTTTCGTGCATCCGGACTCCTGGTACGACGAATACCGCCGTATCGACGAGTTGTTCCAGCAGAACCTGCACCAGTAAGCCAGCCGCTGTGCTCTTGTGGGAGCCGATTCATCGGCGATGCCCTGACGCTTCCTGTGGGAGCCGATTCATCGGCGATGGCGGTTTCGGCTAAACCGCTCCGTTGGCTTTTCGCCGATGAATCGGCTCCCACATGTCCTCATTCGCCGATGAATCGGCTCCCACAAGGGCGCTGCGTGGAAATTTTACGCAGGCTTTACGCCCCCAGCCCGACGCGATACGCAAGAAATATCGCCACGGGAGAACAATGCGCCGTCTTCTTCGACGGAATGCACCCGTGGAACTCCTGTACGTCCTTCTCGTTGTCGTCCTTACGGCGCTGACGATCGGTTTCCTCATGATTTGCGACCGTCTCGGTCGTCGCTGAGGAGCCCGCCATGTCCCTTGTCCTGCTTATCGCCACCGTGGTTGCGGTGGCCCTGACCGGTTACCTCTGCGTCGCCCTGTTGAAGCCGGAGTGGTTCGAATGACCRCGAACGACTTCTTCCAGGTCGGCCTGTATCTGGCCGTCCTCCTCGTGCTGGTGAAACCCATGGGCCACTACATGGCCCAGGTGTTCGCCGAGACGCCCAACCGCGTGAACCGCTTCGGCGCCCGCGCTGAAAACCTGCTCTATCGTCTGTCGGGCATCCGCGCCGACGAGGACATGAGCTGGAAGCGCTACGCCATCGCCATGCTGGTCTTCAACGTAGCCGGCCTCGCCGTCGTCTACATCCTCCAGCGCACGCAGCAGTGGTTGCCGCTGAACCCGCAGCACTTCGGTGCGATCACGCCGGATTCGGCGATGAACACCGCGGTGAGTTTCGCGACGAACACGAACTGGCAGGGTTACGCCGGCGAGTCGACGATGAGTTACTTCACCCAGGCCATCGGCCTTGCGGTGCAGAACTTCCTGTCGGCGGCGACCGGCATCGCCGTGCTGATCGCGGTCATCCGTGGCTTCAGCCGTCGCGGCGTCGCAGCGGTGGGCAACTTCTGGGTCGACATGACCCGGGCCACGCTCTACGTGCTCATTCCGTTTTCCCTGGTGATCGCCCTGTTGCTGGTTTCGCAGGGTGTGGTGCAGAACGTGTCGGCCTATGTCGACGTCGCGACCCTGCAGCACGGCCAGCAGACCTTGCCGATGGGTCCGGCGGCGTCGCAGATCGCGATCAAGATGCTCGGCACCAACGGCGGTGGCTTTTTCAACGCCAACTCCGCGCATCCGTTCGAGAATCCGACGCCGTTCTCCAACTTCGTCGAGATGCTGGCGATCTTTCTTGTTCCGGCGTCACTTTGCTACACCTTCGGCAGCATGGTCGGCGATCGCCGCCAGGGCTGGGCGCTGCTCGCCACCATGCTGCTTATTTTCGTCCCGCTGACGCTGGGACTCGTAGCCGCCGAACAGGCCGGTAACCCGGCGCTGCACGGGTTGGCCATCGACGCGCAGGCCTCGGCCACGCAGGCCGGCGGCAACATGGAAGGCAAGGAGACGCGCTTCGGCATCGCCGCGTCCGGGTTGTTCGCCGCCATCACGACGGCAGCGTCCTGCGGCGCGGTGAACGCCGCGCACGACTCGCTTACGCCGCTCGGTGGCCTCGTGCCCATGTGGCTGATGCAGCTGGGTGAAGTGATCTTCGGCGGTGTCGGCTCGGGTCTGTACGGCATGCTCGCCTTCGCCGTGGTCGCGGTGTTCATTGCCGGGCTGATGGTGGGTCGTACACCGGAATACCTCGGCAAGAAGATCGAAGCGCACGAGATGAAGATGGCGAGCCTCGCCGTACTGATTCCATGTGCCCTGGTGGTGATCTGCACGGCCATCGCGGTGATGACGCCGGCCGGCACAGCGGCAGTCGCCAACCCCGGAGCGCACGGTTTCAGTGAGATTCTCTACGCGGTCAGTTCGGCGTCGAATAACAACGGCAGCGCGTTCGGTGGGCTTTCCGCCAATACGCCCTTCTGGAACGTCTTGCTGGCCATCTGCATGTTCCTTGCCCGTTTCCCGCTGGCGATCGCGATGCTCGCCATGGCTGGCTCACTGGCCGCCAAGCGTCACGTGCCGGAAACCGCCGGCACCCTGCCAACGCATACACCGCTCTTCGTCACCCTGCTTGCCTGCGTCGTCATCGTCGTCGGCGCACTGACCTTCCTTCCGGCACTCGCCCTTGGGCCGATCGCCGAACAACTGATGTCCGCTACGGGCCACTGATCCATGACTTCCCAAGCCCATACTCCGCGTGGTTTCGATCGCGCGCTGGTGACTCGCGCCCTCGTCGACGCGTTCCGCAAGCTCTCGCCGCGCATGCAGTTCCGCAACCCGGTGATGTTCGTGGTCTTCGTGTGCAGCGTGGCCACCACGCTGCTCTGGGTGCAGGCCCTTACGGGTCACGCCGAAGCGCCGACCGCGTTCATCTTCTGGGTCAGCCTCTGGTTGTGGTTCACCTTGCTGTTCGCCAACTTCGCCGAAGCGCTGGCGGAAGGTCGCGGAAAGGCCCAGGCCGATGCGCTGCGCGGTTCCCGTCGTGACGTGATGGCGAAGAAGCTCGCTTCCGCAGACCGCGAGGCGCCCATTGTCTTCACCCCGTCCAGCGAGCTTCGCCTCGGCCATCACGTCCTCGTCGAAGCCGGTGAGATCGTGCCCGGCGATGGCGAGATCGTAGTCGGCGCGGCCAGCGTCGACGAGAGTGCGATCACCGGCGAATCCGCACCGGTGATCCGTGAGTCCGGCGGCGACCGCAGCGCGGTCACCGGCGGCACCCGCGTGCTCTCCGACTGGATCGTGGTGCGCATTTCCAGCAACCCCGGCGAGAGCTTCCTCGACCGCATGATCTCGATGGTCGAAGGCGCTTCTCGCCGCAAGACGCCGAACGAGATCGCGCTGACGATCCTGCTGGCGAAGTTCACCCTGATCTTCCTGCTGGCCTGTGCGACGCTGCTGCCGTACTCGATCTACAGCGTGCAGGCCGCCGGCGCGGGTGAGCCGATCAGCCTGACCGTACTCATCGCGCTACTGGTCTGCCTGATTCCGACGACGATCGGCGCCCTGCTCTCGGCCATCGGTATCGCCGGCATGGATCGCATGATCCGCGCCAACGTCATCGCCACGTCGGGCCGCGCGGTCGAGGCCGCCGGTGACGTGGACGTGCTGTTGCTCGACAAGACCGGCACGATCACGCTCGGCAACCGCCAGGCCGTGGCGTTCCATCCGGCCCCGGGTATCGAGGAACGCGAACTGGCCGAAGCCGCCGAGCTTGCCTCGCGTGCCGATGAAACGCCCGAGGGCCGCAGCATCGTTACGCTGGCCGCGAAGTTCATCGCCGCCAGCGTGAGCGAGCGCCGCCACGACGATCGCCACGCCGAGTTCGTGCCGTTCACCGCGCAGACCCGCATGAGCGGCGTCGATGTCGGCACCCGCCATATCCGCAAGGGTGCGATGGACGCGGTCGAGCGCTACCTCGACTCCCAGGATAGCCACATGCCGCCGTTGGTCCGCCGCATGGCCGAAGACGTGGCCCGTCGTGGAGCTACGCCGCTGGTCGTGGTCGACGGCTCCCTGACCCTGGGCGTGGTTGAGCTCAAGGACATCGTCAAGGACGGCATCAAGGAGCGCTTCGCCGAGATGCGCAAGATGGGCATCCGCACCATCATGATCACCGGCGACAACCCGCTCACGGCGGCGGCGATCGCGGCCGAAGCCGGCGTCGACGACTTCCTCGCCGAGGCAACGCCGGAAGCCAAGCTCAAGCTCATCCGCGACATGCAGGCCGAGAACCGCCTGGTGGCGATGTGCGGCGACGGCACCAACGACGCACCGGCGCTGGCCCAGGCCGACGTGGCCGTGGCCATGAACAGCGGCACGCAGGCGGCGAAAGAAGCCGGCAACATGGTCGACCTGGATTCCAATCCGACCAAGCTGATCGAGATTGTCGCCATCGGCAAGCAGATGCTGATCACCCGCGGCTCGCTGACCACGTTCTCCATCGCCAACGATATCGCCAAATATTTCGCGATCATTCCCGCGGCGTTCGCCACGACGTACCCCGCACTCAATGCGCTCAACGTCATGCACCTGGCCACGCCACGCAGCGCGATCCTGTCCGCGGTGATCTTCAACGCGCTGATCATCATCTGTCTCATTCCGCTCGCACTGAAGGGCGTGGCCTACCGCGCGCTCGGCGCTGGCGCGCTCCTGCGTCGAAATCTGCTCGTCTACGGGCTTGGCGGCATCGTCGTGCCCTTCATTGGCATCAAGTTGATCGACATGCTGCTGGTCCTTCTTGGACTCGCCTGACCGAGGTCGCCCCATGCATTCCGTGAAGCTCACCGTTTTCATCGAAGACCACGCCGACCTGGACATGGAAGTCCGCGTCGTCGCCCCGGAACACGTCGCTGCCGTTGCGGGCGCGCCGATCGCGGTAATCAAGCCGCGCATGGTTCCGGCAACACCGCCCAACGACGACGAATACACGCTCGGCGGCTACGCCGGCATCTGAACGCCGTCTTCTGTAAAGCCCAACCCACCCACTCCACCGATAAAGGGGTCCCGAAAGGGATCGGTCAAAACGCCATGCGTACCACTCGTTATGCTTTCCTCGCCGCCATGTTCGCACTCGCACCTGTCACCAAGGCCATGGCCTCGGGCAGTGACGACTGCTCCCAGGGATTCGGTAGCCGCCTTGCCGCCGCCTACCGCGAAGATGCCCAGCCGGCCGATCCCAACGCTGAGGCGCCGGCACGCCGCGGCATGGCCGCGCCGTTCTCGTCACCGCCGTTCCCCTCGGCGGAATGGCAGCTAGGTGGCGTCCCCTATCCGATCGGTGCGCCGAACGAGAATTCGCAGTACCCGCTCGAGAAGGCACTTGCCTGCAACAGCGTCGGCAAGTGGATGAAGGACAATCGCATCGAGGTCTATGGCTGGCTCAATGCCTCGGCCAACCTGAGCACGTCCTCGCACACGAACTATCCCGTGTCGTACGCGGTGCGTCCTAATCGCATCGAGTTCAACCAGGCCCTGTTCCGCATCGAGCGCCTGGCCGACACCGTGCAGACCGATCACGTGGACTGGGGCTTCCACCTGGATAACCTCTATGGTTATGACTACCACTTCACCACGGCGAAGGGCGTCTTCAGCAACCAGCTTCTCAACAATCCCAAGCCGAACGAGCCGCTCAACGGCAAGATTTACGGCTATGACCCGATGCTGTTCTACGGTGACATCTACCTGCCGCACATTGCCGAAGGCATGGATATCCGCATCGGTCGCTGGTTGTCGTTGCCGGACATCGAGGCGCAGTTCTCGCCTAACAACTATCTGGTCACCCACTCGATCCTCTACACCGTGGATCCGTACACCCAGATGGGTGTGATGACCACGACGCGCCTCAACCAGCAGTGGACTTTGCAGGTGGGCATCAACGGTGGCAACGACACCGCGGTGTGGAACCATTCGGCACGCCCGACGTTGCAGGCCTGCGTACGCTACGTGTCGTCCGACAACAACGACATGCTCTATCCCTGCGTGAACAGCTTCAACAACTCCGACTACAACTACAACAACGTGCAGATGTACGTGACCACCTGGGGCCATCGCTTCAGTGACAACGTACACATGCTCACCGAGGCGTACTACATGTACGGCCGCAACATTCCGGGCTATGGCGAGGACTTCGATCCGAAAGTCGCCGGCTCGTCGCCGTTCCCGGGAAAGGCCGGCGAGTACGGCATCGTGAACTACTTCAACGTCGAACTGGATCCGAAGAACATGATCTCGTTCCGCAACGAGTTCTATAACGACCAGAAGGGTCAGCGCACCGGGTACCCGACCAAGTACACCAGCCACACGCTCGGCATGACCCATTGGGTGACTCCGGATCTCGAGATCCGTCCCGAAATCCGTTACGACCGGTCTTACGACGTCGATGCATACAATGGTGGCCGCAAGGACTACCAGGCCACCGCCGTCGTCGACGCGATCCTGCACTACTAAGGAACTCCCATGACCACCTTGCTGCGTAACGCCATCGTCCTGCTCCTGCTCATGACCGCGGTCACCGGCGTGGCCTATCCGGCGGTGGTCGGTGGGCTATCGGCCCTGCTGTTCCCGCACCAGGCGGCGGGCAGCCTGGTCGAACGTGATGGCAAGCCGGTCGGCTCCGCGCTGATCGGCCAGTCGTTCACGGCGCCCGGCTACTTCTGGGGTCGCCCGTCGGCGACCACGCCGGGCCCGAACAATGCCGCGGCGTCCACCCCGTCGAACCTGGGCCCGACCAACCCGGCCCTGGCCAAAGCGGCGAGCGATCGCATCGCCGCGCTGCGTAACGCCGATCCCCTCAACAAGGCCGCCGTGCCGGTGGACCTGGTGACGGCGTCGGGCAGTGGCCTGGATCCGGAGATCAGCCCGGCCGCGGCCGAGTACCAGCTGGCTCGCGTGGCCAGGGCAAGGCACCTGGACCCCGCGAAGTTGCGCGAGCTGATTGCCGCCAATACCGACGGGCGCCAGCTCGGTGTGCTCGGCGAGCCTCGGGTGAATGTGTTGAAGCTCAACCTGGCTGTTGATCAAGCGTCTCGGTAACACCCATCGCCGATGAATCGGCTCCTACAGAAGCAGGGCGCCGCTACAACGAGCGGGCCCGCGC
>NZ_JBFUJE010000087.1:0-12090 GCF_056401535.1 Luteibacter sp. P4_E6
ATCTTGCCCGGGATCTCGATGGCGACGAGCTGGCGACGCTGACGCTCGAGGCGCGCGACGACGTTGGCGATTTCCTTGCCCATGGTCGTCGGCGAGGCGGTCTGGCCGTGCGTGCGAGCGAGCAGGGAGAGGCCGGCGTGCTCGTGCGCGAGGCCGCGCAGCATCGCGATGACCTTGTCCAGCGCTGGCAGCAACACCGATTCACGCGCGTCGCGCAGCATCAGCGAGTAAGCGAGGTTGTTGATGTCTTCGCTGGTGCAGGCGAAATGCACGAACTCTTTGGCCTGGGCGAGGGCGGGATCGTTGCCGATCTTTTCCTTGATAAGGTACTCGACCGCCTTGACGTCGTGGTTGGTCGTGGCCTCGATCGCCTTGATCCGCTCGCCGTCCTCGATGGAGAAGGCGTCGGCGATGGCGAGCAGGCGGGTCACGGCGTCGGCCGGGAAGGCCGGCAGCTCGACGATGCCCGGGTGCGCGGCCAGGGCCAGCAGCCAGTGGATCTCCACGTGCACACGGCGATGCATGAGGCCGAATTCGCTGAAGATGGGGCGCAGCGGCTCAACCTTGGAGGCGTAGCGGCCGTCCAGCGGCGAGAGGGCGGTCAGCGTGGCGTGGGACATGGGGCGTTCCTGGAGGCTAGGCGGGGCAGCCGCTGATTATACCGCCTGGGCGCTGCGGGGGCCTTGTGTGGGAGCCGGCTTTGCCGGCGATGGGTGCTGGCGACGGCCTGCCCGCTGCCGCGGGATCGCCGCTGAAGCGGCTCCCACAGGGGAATAGGGGCCGCACACGTTCAAAAATGCATCAAGGGGCCTTACTGTAGGGGAATCTCCCACCGAGGTTCCCCGCATGAGCAAGTTCCGCACCGAACGCGACAGCATGGGCGAGTTGAAGGTACCCGCCAAAGCCCTCTATGGCGCCCAGACCCAGCGGGCGGTGGATAACTTCCCGGTGTCGGGGCTGACCATGCCGCGCGAGTTCATTCGTGCGCTGGGCCTGATCAAGTCGGCGGCGGCAGAGGCGAACGTCAAGCTGGGGCACCTCGACAAGGCCTCCGCCAAAGCCATCCGTGCCGCCGCCGAGCAGGTCGCCGCCGGTGGCGTCGACGAACACTTCCCGATCGATGTCTTTCAGACCGGGTCGGGTACCAGCTCGAACATGAATGCCAATGAGGTCATTGCTCACCTCGCCGAGGCGGCCGGCACGACCGTGCACCCGAACGACCACGTCAACGCGGGGCAGAGCTCCAATGACGTGATCCCCACGGCGATCCTGGTCAGCGCCAGTCTGGCGACGACCGAGAAGCTGCTGCCGGCGCTGAAGCACCTGCGCAAGACCATCGACACCCGTGCCAAAGAGCTGAAGAAGGTCGTCAAGACCGGCCGCACTCACCTGATGGACGCGATGCCGATCACTTTCGGACAGGAGCTTTCGGGCTGGTCGGCGCAGATTGCCGATGCGTCGGAACGTATCACCGACACCCTGAAGCGCACGCGTCGCCTGCCTCAGGGTGGCAGCGCGGTGGGTACGGGCATCAATGCGGATCCGAAGTTCGGACCGGCGGTTGCCGTCGAGCTGACGAAGCTTACCGGCGTGAAGTTCGAGTCCTCCGAGAACTACTTTGCGGGCATGGCTGCACAGGACGCCCCGGTCGAACTTTCTGGCCAGCTTCGTGCGCTTGCCGTTGCCGTGATGAAGATCGCCAACGACCTGCGCTGGATGAATTCCGGTCCGCTGGCAGGTCTGGGCGAGATCGAGTTGCCGGCACTCCAGCCCGGTTCGTCGATCATGCCGGGCAAGGTCAATCCGGTCATTCCGGAAGCGGCGGCGATGGTGGCAGCCCAGGTCATCGGCAATGACGCGACGATAGCCGTCGCCGGCGCGTCGGGTAACTTCCAGCTCAACGTGATGCTGCCCGTCATCGCGTACAACCTGCTGCAGTCGATCGAGATCCTGTCGAACGTGATCGTACTGCTGGCTGACAAAGCGATCGCCGGCTTCAAGGTCAACGAAGAACACATCCGCGAAGCGCTCGACAAGAATCCCATTCTCGTGACCGCGCTCAATCCGGTCATCGGCTACGAGAAGGGGGCCGCCACGGCCAAGCAGGCTTATAAGGAAAAGCGTCCGATCATGGATGTTGCCCTCGAAACCACCGGCCTGTCGAAGGCCGAGCTGGCCAGGCTGCTCGATCCCGCCACACTGACCAAGGGCGGCATTCACGGCGGTGGTGGTGGCGGTGGTTGAGGGAGGGCGATCTGTCGCGTTGCCGGCTCAATGCGCCGGCAACCACAGCTCGAGGACGCCTGGCCGGCCTTGTCCCTGCGGTAGGGGCACGACCTGGGGCGTTATGTGGTGCGCGGTGGTGGCCCATCCGGCAAGGGCCGTTGCGCAGCCTGCGCCATCCGACGTGGTGTAGAGCAGGGTAGGCTGGTTCCACTGGAAGGGAATGCGCGTGCCGCGCCGCGCTGCCGTGGCTGTGACGTTCTCGACGCCCGGAGCACGTAGGCCGAGCGTCTTGAGCGCCGCGTTGTAGGCCATCGCTCTCTCCCGCGAGGTGTCGTTGTAAACCTGTGTGTACACGGTGGTGGGTCGGTCCGTACCGCCGCACGCAGTGCGGACATCATCTGCGGTGTAGGTCACTTCGACGGTGGGCACCTTCGTGCTCGTGGCCACAGGCGCGGTCTGCGCGCGCGCGGGTCCGGCAGGTGCAGGGGGTGGAGCGGGGGCGGCCACCGCAGCGTCCCGTGCAGGTGCCGCGGTTGCGCCGGTCAGCACCGCCGGCCCCAGGTCGGTCGCCCCGGTCGTCGCATGGGATGCCAGCGTCGTGGTCCCCTGATCGTTGGTTGAGCCCTCGATCGGAACAGGATTGTCCCAGATTCGATACTCCGCCAGGTTCGTCTCCCACGTCCCCGGCGATGGCACCAGCGCTCTTTTCAGATTGTCGGCGAGGTTGGTGCAGGTGAAAAGGTCGATGCCGGCGCCGCAGCGGGCGCGCACCCGGGTTTCCAGCGTCGCCATGTCGTCGCGATTGCTTCCCGCCAGCGGTGTAGCGGATGACAATCTGATCAAGTCAGTCACGTCGTCAGACGCACTGTCGACGTCGATCGTTGTTTTCTTGAAGTCCTCGCGAACGATGCGGATCTGCGCGGTGACCTTGCCCGCATCCTCGGCGGCGGCTTTGGCGAGCGTTGCAGCCTCCGTTCGCTGCCCGTCCCATGCCTGCCAGATAGCGATCAACGCCGTGGCGACGGCACCCAGGCCAATCGATGCCCCGACGGTGGCGGCCGTCGATCGCTTGGCTTTCACGGGCTTCTTCGGCGCGAGTTTCCCGGTGGGCATGGTGATCACGGCTGCTGCTTTCACCAGGGCCGGCAATGCGGCAAGGCTCGGGCCGGAAAGCAGCGAGCCAAGATAGGTGCCAAGGTGACAATAGCTTTCCCACTGTTCTTCGCTGAAGAACTGTTGGGACGTGGGCTGCTGTGGGAACGGCGGTTGCCGCTCGGCATACGCGGTGGTGTCCAGATCGAACGCGGTGGGCACGCGCGGCTTCACGATCAGGAGCGCACCCACGAACGCTTCGTCGCTCGCAGTCCGGGGCGGATAAGTGACACGCGCAAGCAACAGGAAGTCATCGCCCGGCTTGTTGGTCATGGACGTTGGCGTTGCGAGGAAGGGCGCCAGAGCAAACCCTGTAAGCGTCGGATCCAGAGGGTCGATGAACTCGATGTCACAGTCGTAATCGATGCGTGCCTTACGCACAAGGTTTTCGACATCGCCGAAGAGGTAGTCGGGATCGGCGCCGCAGTCCGCGAGCACGACGAGGTCGAGCCGCCGCTTGAGCAGGGCGTAGACACCGGTGTTGTCGAAGTGGCCGCCGTCGGACAGGTACCATTGAGCGCTTTTCAGCCCGGGGAACATGCCCAGGCATTCGCGCAACATTGCCCGGTACTTCTCGAGAAAAACCCAGCGAGTGACGGGTTGGGAGAGATTCTTCTGCCAGTATCCGAGGCGCAGGCCGCTGATGAACAGCAGCGCCGACAGGGCAGAGCGCGTATAGGTACCCATGCCCGAGCCGATCGCCGCACCGGAGATGGCGATCCACTCTGCCAGCGTTGTGTTCTTCAGTGGCGCGGCCGGAGGACAGGCGGGTCCGGTGCCTATCTCCGCACCAAAGCTACTGACGGTGAGCGAGACGCCCTTGCGATCGGCATTGAACGTGCCCGTGCGGTCGTCGATCGTCTGGTTGATACAGCAGTTGATGAGATGGATGGGGCCGCCATGCAAGTGAGGTGCGTAGGCCGGGAACGGAATATCGTCGTTCGGTAACAGCTCGGTGGCCTTGGCAACCAGATCTGTCACGGGCACGCCATTCAACGTCAGGTTCTTCGAATCCAGCGCGCTTGCGGGACAGCGCGAGCCAGCTGCGCCGAAGTTTCCGGTTGCGACGTAGGCCCTGGCCAGGCGGGACCGATAGAACAGATGCAGCGACGACAGGTTGAGGAAATCCAGGCTTTGGCCCGTGATAAGCATGTACGCCGCAATGGGAATCACCAGGCAGGCGGCGCGAACGACGTCGTTTTGTAACCATGCGGGAAAGTCCCGCACATCGCCCGGAAAGGCGATCAGCTGCACGAAGGTCGTCCAGAAAAGGATGATCAACCCCAGGAGCAGGTATGACGCGATCTGCGCCAGCGCCAGCCACGGAATCGCAGCACGGCCGTTGCCCTTGCCACGCGTAAGAAACGCGGGAACGGCGGTACGTAGCGCCGCGAGCAGGACGGACATAATGCCTGCGCCGGCAAAGACGCTGGTGCCGTGCTCCCCCGTGCGGATGTTCAGGAGCCAGTGGCGAATCGCCCAACTGGCAACGTCCAGGCAGCCGATGACGAGGACGCCCAGGGACAGGCCCAGCAGGCCGGCGAGCACGTTGTTGAATATGACGCGATTGCGGCCTGCGTCGCGCTGCGCCAGTGACGTGGCCAGCGCGACAAGATAACCAAGGGGGCAAACCAGGCATGCGGCCCCCACCACCATCGCCGCGGAACGAAGCGACCAGCCAGGCGATGTCGCCGCCGTATAGAACAGGGTCGTTGCCAGCAGGATGGTCAGGATGCTGACGCCAGCGCCTGCCCATAGTCCCCTGCCGAGGAACCAGTAACCGCACATCATGGCGGCGACAAACGCGAGCATGAGCGGCAGTACCACGAACCATGCGCTGCCCGCGATAAACCAGATGGGGTCCGGCGTCGGCAGCCACACGGTGACCATGTGCGCGATCACAACGATGACGCCGATCAACAACGCCAGGAAAGCGATTTCCAGTTGCGTCGCGATGAACGCGCGGAACTGCGTCGTCCAGGTCTTGAACAGGTCGCGTGCGCCTGCGGGGGTGAGGAATCGGCCGTTCTGCCGGAGCCACCAGATAACGAGCGAATCGTCGTCCGCGATGGCCTTCTCGACAGTCGCGGCGGTGGCGGGGTTGTTGGCCCCTTTGTACAGGCGCCCCCACGCCGAGCCCACGTAGCCGCCACCGGACACCGTGGACAGGTAGTCGAAGCGCTTCAGGATGTGTTGCTTGGCCAGGCCACGAAGCACGCCCAGGCAGAACGTCGCGCTGCGAATGCCGCCACCGGAAAGGGCGAGTCCATACCACGAGTCATCGGCGCCGCCGCGGGACACGCGTCGGCTCTCGCGAGCCTGCGCCTCAGTCGGCTCCTGGGGCACGTCGTCCCCTGCGTGTTCCGCATTCATCGCGACTCTCCCCGTGCACCATCGGCGTCCCCCGCCCACGGCATCCTGCCGTGACTACGCCCGCTTGTACGGGACAATCCCTGCCTGCCGCAACTGGCCAAACGTTGTAAGTAACGGTCCCCGGGGCGTGAGGATCGGACAACGTGGGGTTCTACAGGCTCGGTTTCGGCAGCGTGCAGGCGGAACGTGGCAGTGCCCGCCCGGCTTCACCCCTCAACTCGGGGTGGTCAAAGGGGATGTAGTTCTCCCAGTACCAGGGAAAGCACGTCTCGCCGATCGTCGCCTCCAGCAGGTAGGCAAAGAGGCTCTCGCCGTTGGAACTGTTGCTCAGCAGCAGCACGCAATCGCGCGAGTTCATCTGGCAGACCGCGAGGTTGTTCGTGCCGTCGTCGTGGCCGGACTTGAAGAAGACGGGGCCGTTGGTGGACTGATAGCGGGCCATGCCCAGCCCGTACCCGAGCTTGATGGCGTCGTTGTCGGTCGTATCGGGCGAGCGGAGTGTCGGGAACTGCTGGAGCGAGTGGATCGCGATGCGCGGTGTCAGCCAGTCACGGTAGGTGGTAGCGCTCAGTCCGTCGCCGCGCACCATGGCGGCGAGCAGCTGGGCATAGTCGTGCACGGTGGTGTCCATCGACCCCGCGGCACGGACGGATTCGCGGTGCTTGTGACCCAGCGCCTTGCCGTTTTCGTCGTAACCGATCGCCACGTTGCCAGCGAAGTCGTCGCGCCAGGTCATGCTGGTGCGTGTCATGCCGAAGGGCGTGAACAGGCGCTTGCGCATCAAGGTGTCCACGTCGATGCCCTTGCCGTTCTCGATGACGAACTGCAGCAGATTGATGCCTTCGCCGGAATACGCGTAGCGCGTGCCCGGAGTGAAGTAAAAAGCCAGCTTGCCGTCGGGGTCGTAGTCCTTACCAGGCGGCCAGTAGCGATAGTTGGCAAAGCCCGAGCGATGGCTGAGCAGGATCGCTGGCGTCAGCGCTTTCCAGCGGTCGTCGCCTGCCAGATCGGCGTACTTGTCGTACGCGGGCAACGGTTTGGGCAGGTCGGCGGCGATGCTTAAGTCGAGGTCGAGACGGTGCTCGTCCACCAGTCCCATCAGCGCGTACGCGAAGGCCATCTTGGTGATGGATGCCGCGTACATCACGGTGTCGGTCTGCAGGGGAAGATGCTGTGCCGTATCGCGCTCGCCGTAGGCGTGCACGTAGGTCACCTTGCCGTCTTCGATGATCGCGATAGCCAGGCCCGGGACGTTAGCGGCTTTCATCAGCTGCTCGACGCGGTGGTCGAGTGCTTCGCCGCGCAAGGGCTTCGGCGCGACGGGAGCGAGCGGATGCGTGGCGCAGGCGGCGAGCAGAAGAGCGAGCGGGACGAGCAGGAACCCCAGCGGACGGACCATGACCAACCTCCGGATGACGAAGATAGTAACCCTGGTTTTTAAACCCCTCAAAGGAAGACGGCTCCCGAGGGAGCCGTCCGAACGTCGTGTCAGCTCTCGTCGCGCCAGCGGCGGAACCAGATGGCGCCGGCGATCATCGCGGCACCGGCTGCCGCTCCGATCCAGAGCGAGGGGCTGCCCATCGCGCTGTAGTGGAAAGCCAGATCCAGGCTATCGAGTAGGGCGACAGGATCGTTATGCCCCGGGAACACGGTCATCGTCGAGTTTCCTGCCCATCCCCCCGGGACCAGGCCACCGAGCATCCGGCCAACCACGTTCTTCCAGTACCAGTTGCTGGAAAGATCGGCGAGTCCCATCAGCCCGAACCAGGAGACGATGACGCCAGAGCCGACCGGCAGGGCGATAGCCCAAAGAAACGGTTTGCTCTTCGACCAGGCGGAGCAGAGARGCAACCAGCCGAGCGTAGGCAATGCCCAGATAGCGTACAGCGGGATCAGTGCGATCAGGTGGAGCACGACACGGATCGGGTGTGCCTCTATCAGCAGCGACCAGACGCTGACGCCATGCATGCTTGCGGCGATGGCCAGGAGGATCATCATCGCCAGTCCCACGATCACGCCGACGACCAGGGCGATCACCGGTGCCACGATGGCTGCGCTTGCCAGCTTGGACAATACGGTGGATGTGTCCGACAGCGGCAGGGACTTCCAGAACAGAATGCTGCGGTCGCGACGATCGTCGTACAGCGCGCCAAGGCAATAGAAGAAGACCACGATGGCGGTGATGCCGAGAATGATCGCGGCGACAGCGTAGAGCATGATGTCGATGCCGGCGCCTGCGTTTTGCAGGTCCTGCACGCTCATATTGTTCTGGAAATGAACGTCGCTGCCGAACTTCAGTCCACCCCAGTGCTCGCGACCGAGTATTTCGCCGAGGATGATGCCCATGCCGTTGAGCACGAGGAAGACGATGCCTGCGATCACCGGGGCCCAGAAGAAGCCGCCCTTGTGTTCCCAGAACTCGCGCTTGACCAGCCAGTAGAAGGTTTTCATGCGTAGGTGCCCTTCATGGTGGCGACGAAGAGGTCGCCGATCGACGGGCGTCGTACCTCGCCCAGGCGTTCCAGCTCGGGCCGGCTGACGTTGTCGAAGAGGAAAATGCTCTTGCCGAAGACCTGGCGCTCGTCGAGCGGCTTCAGTTCCCGGGCGGCGTGCGCGAACTCGGCGCCGACCAGCACCTCGGCAAAACGCTCACCCAGGCTATCCATGTCGGTGTCGAGCACGATTTTGCCGTCGCGGATGAACATGAGGTCGGTGAGGATGTGTTCGATCTCCTCGACTTGATGCGTGGTCACAAGGATGGTCTTGTCCTCGTCGAAGTAGTCTTCCAGAAGGCTCTGGTAGAACTGCTTGCGGTAAAGGATGTCCAGGCCCAGCGTGGGTTCGTCCAGCACGAGCAGCCGGGCGTCGATCGACATCACCAGGGCCAGGTGCAACTGCACGATCATGCCCTTGGACAGTTGTTTCACCTTCTGCTGCGGCTGCAGCTTGGTGCGGGCCAGGAAGGCGTCGCACTTGGCGCGGTTGAAGCGGGGATGTGTGTTGGCGACGAAGTCCACCGCGTCCTTCACCCGGATCCAGCGGGGCAGCACGGCCACGTCGGCAATGAAGCAGACCTGTTCCATCAGCTTGTCGCGATCCTTGCGCGGATCGAGGCCGAGGACATTGAGCTCGCCTTCAAAGGTGGTCAGGCCGAGGATGGCCTTGAGCGCCGTGGTCTTACCGGCACCGTTGGGGCCGATAAGGCCGACGATCCGGCCCGACCCGATCTGGAAGGTGGCGCCGTCCAGCGCCTGCGACGACTTGTAGCGTTTGCTCAGGCCAGTGGCGGTAACGACCGCGGTCATGACGGATCCTCCGTGGAGCCCTGGGCTTCACGCATTAAGGTCTTCAGGTCGAGGCCCATGCGCTGGAGGCGGGCAAACAGTGCCGGCCACTCTTCGCGCAGGAAGCGCTCCCTTTCACTTTTCAGTAGCGCGTCACGCGCTCCATCGATAACGAACATGCCAAGACCCCTCCGTTTCTCAACCAATTGTTCGTCGACCAGCTCCTGATAGGCCTTGGAAACGGTCAGCGGGTTGATTTGAAAATCCCCCGCGACCTGGCGTACCGACGGCAGCGGGTCGCCTTCGTTCAAGGCGCCGTCCAGGATCATCGCCACTACGCGTTCGCGGAGCTGGCGGTAGATCGGGACGCTGTCGTTCCAGGTGATGGACATGTATTTAATCCTTGGCCGTGCGGCGCAGTGCATTACCAAACGAATAGTAGGGCATGGCCAGCTGCGCGCCGATCAAGGCAGCGGCGCGATCTTCCGCGCTGCGCTTGAGGGCGGCAGCCGCCGAATCCAGGGTGGCCTCGCTGGCCATGGCAGCCTCGCGCACATCGGCGTCGGTGGGCCGTACCTGGATCCCTGGCAGGTCGACGACGCGGACGCCGTTGACGAAATGGGGGGCGGTGACCAGTGCAGCGGCGCGGTCATCGAAGGAGCGCAGGGCGAACACGCTGGTTCCGGCGATAAGTACAGAGGCGGTGAGTGCGATGAGGTTCGGCGCTTTCATGGTTCGACTCCGATGACTTTGCTGCAGGTCGGTCAGTGGGTTAGAGGGCGGCGACGTCGGCGTCGGCGTTGGCGTAGACAACGATCGGGGCCAGGTTGGTGACGTGCGTGCCGTTGATCTCGGTGAGCGGGGCGGCGGAGATGGAGGTGCTGTAGAAGCCGGCCAGGGAAGCCGTGGCAATGGCGAAGGCGGCGGCGAGGGCGGCGAGGTTGAGGTTGTTTTTCATGTCAGTACTCCAGTGGTGGTGTGGGTGACCGGTGTTGTAGTGAACTATAACACAAGATTTTTAGTCGTCAACCAGAATTTCGTGAAATTCCATATGACTTATGGCCTATGCCGTGCCGCGCTGTGCTGGTGGGGTGCGTCGGCGGCACTACCTCTGATGCGGCTTTGGAGGAAAAGGTTTAGGGCAGCACGGCAAAGCGCTGTGGGAGCCAGACGCCGATCTGCGGAAGCCAGCGCAGACCTGTGGGAGCCGCTTCAGCGGCGATTGGGTGCTGCCAGCTAGCCTGCCCGCTGCCGCGGGATCGCCGATGAAGCGGCTCACACAGGGCCGCTCGCCTCGAACGAAAACGGCCGGCCCTTTGCAGGGCCGGCCGTTAGCCGATCAGGGTGGCTCGGAGCCTTACAGCTCCGCGCGGAACTCCACGCCGATGATGCGCGGGTCGTTGACGAAGGCCGTGCGGTTATTGAAGTCGATGCCGCCGGTGATCACCTTCTTGTCGGTGATGTTGCGGCCGTAAAGGGCGATCTCGCGCTTGCCGAAGTCCCAGTTGTAGCCCACGCGGATGCCGCCTTCGAGGAACGGCTTGCTCTTGAACTCTTCGGAGTCGTACAGGAAGAAGTTCACTTCGCTGCGGTAGTTCCAGTCGGTGTAGACGAAGAACTCGCCGCTCTCGCCATACGGAATGCCGTAGCGCGCGGTCCAGGTGCCGATCCACTGCGGCGCATTGGGCAGCGAATTGCCGTTGATCAGCGCATTGCCCTCGGCGTTCAGCGGATCGAGCACCGTGCATCCGCCACCGCAGGGAGCGATGGCCAGGTTCTTGTCCTTCAGCTCGGTGTGGTTATAGCTGCCGCCGGCCGTCATGTAGAACTGTGGCGTCAGGTAGGCCTCGAGGTCGAATTCGGCGCCATAGCCTTCGGTCTTCTTCGCATTGATCAGCTCGGTGACGTTGGTTTCACCGCCCACCGCCGTGAGCTGCTGGTTGTGCATGTTGTACTTGTAGATATCGGCGTTGAAGCGGAGCTTGTTGTCTTCGGTCGTCGACTTGAAGCCCACTTCGTACGAGGTCACCGTTTCCGGCCTCGCCGTGGAGATGCTGTTTGCAAAGGTGATGCGGCCCTGCACGCTGGGTGCGCGGAAGCCGTTGGCGACGCGTGCGTACACGTTCGCGTTCTTCGACAACTGCCAGGTGCCGGTGAGGTCGCCGCTCCAGCGCGAGTCGGTCGGCTTGGAGGTCAGCGGGCCGATGGGGCCGGTGAAGCCAAGGAAGCGTTCGGCGCTGAAGTCACGCTTGTCGTGCGACCAGCGGGCGCCGGCGCGCAGGTCGAAGTCGTCGGTGAACTGGTAGTCGGTCGAGCCGAACAGCGCCCATGCCTTCGTGTGCTGGCTCTGGTCGACCAGGCCGTTGAGGGCGTGGTTGTTCAGCGTGTCGTACGAATAGTTCGTAATCGCGACGTCTTCGTCGAAGTAGTACGTACCGACCTGCCACTTCAGGCGCTCGGCACTGTCGTTGGACAAGCGGAATTCCTGGCTGATCTGGCGATCCTTCGGCAGAGCGTCGGCGGTCTCGGAATAGAAGGGCGTGGTGCGGTTGGTGCTGCTCGGGCGGGCCGGCGTTTCCGAGGCGTCGTAGCCGCCGTCGACGTCGCCGAGGCTGTACGTCTGGGCGCGCTCCAGGCCGGTGATCGAGGTGAAGTTCAGATCGCCGAAGTGCCAGTTCAGGTGGAGGTTGCTGCCCCAGGTGAACAGGTGCTGCTTGTTGTTGCCGTCCTGCGACACCGAATCGCGATCGAAGCCCTGCACGAACTGGTCGCTGCCCAGGGTAATCGCATTGGCGCGGTTGACCATGGCGCTGCCGTCGAGCAGGCGACCATGCACGTTGATCAGCGCGTCGAAGTCGTCGGAGTGCTTGTACAGGGCCTGCAGGCGAACGGCGCGATCGTTGTAGCCACCGAGATCGTTCTTCTCGCCCTTGTAGTCGTTGTCGATCCAGCCGTCGCGATGCTGGGCGATGGCAGATACGCGGCCCGACCAGTCGGAGCTGATCGCGCCACCGAGGGCGGCTTCGGCATTGGCCGTGCCATACGAGCCATAGGA
>NZ_JBFUJE010000088.1:0-11974 GCF_056401535.1 Luteibacter sp. P4_E6
GCGTCAGCAGGGTCTTGAGTTCGTCGACGGGGATCTCGACGACATCGCCTGCAGCGCTCACCGCCGAAAGAGAAACCCGGACCCGCACTTCAGCCTTGCCGGGCCTTTTGGGCGGCGGYGGCGAGCTTGTCACGGGGGCGACAACGAACGTGTTGAGCTTCGTCCATTGCGTTGCGCCCGGCGCAGGCATGCGATGCGCCGGACTCACCGTCGAAGAATCGTTCCTACCTTCAAATTCTTCCACGAGTGTTTCTTCCAGCGTCGTCGTGGTCGACGATGTCTTGCGTATCGTAGATTTCGTGGTTTTCACTCTGAACCTCCTGGAATGCGAGAGTGATATGGCTCGGTTTATATGACTGCCGTCGGCTTTGCGTAGCTACCAGTTCGAAATCACGTAGAAATCCCCTCCGATCGATGAATCGCCATCGCCCACGCGAACGCGGTGTCCATTGCCGAACTCATCGATGAATATGACATTCCGAGCAAAGACGTCCGGTGGATCGCTTCCGTCATAACCCCAGGTGAAGTGCCAATTCGGGCGGAAAAGGTGCTGCATGTAGAGGATGGCGCCCTCCTCATAATTCTCAACGCCGCCTATATTGTTGTATACGTAATAGTTGCTGAGATAATCCGGGATGTCATAGAACGACGTTCCCGCGCCATGTTCCTTGGCGCAGGTCGTGAATACCCCTTCCCAGCTGGCCCCGGGCACGRCACCACCGCTCCCCGGACTCTTCGTGATCTTGAAGTCGCCGTTGTCCGCATGGACATTGACAGTCCCATTGATGACGCCGCCGGCGTCGGCGACATGCAGGAGGTTGATCCGCCGCCCGTTGTAGAGCAGCGTGATGTACACGTTATGGATCGTAAAGAAGCTGTTGTCGCTGTGGTCGCCCCACCGGTGCTGAAAGTTGGACGGCGGAAGGTTGAGCGGAGGGCGGGCGTCGACATTGACGGAACTGTCGAACTGGTTGCCCGAGGCACCGGGGCGCGTTTCAATGGGCTGGGAGGCTTGCGGCGGTTTGACGGAAGCTGCGATCCTGAGCGAGTCGACGCGATCACACGTTACGTAATACGTAACGGCAACCTGATCGGGGGCCAACCCACCCTTGCCCTGCGGACGATTGTCATGCGGCACATAGTTACTCGATGACTTTCCGGGTGCATTCGAGATCGCCCAATCGGCATCAGAATATTCGTTCTCGTCCCAATGAGCCGTCCATCCGCCGGGTAGCAGCTCACCCGTGTTGTAGTCGATGAGATTCACCATCGCTTTGAGTTCTGACTCCGGCACGGAAACATACGCACCGCTGGCGTTTCGCGGTGAAAGGACCACGCGGACCTTGACCTGCTGTCGTCCGTTGGCAAATACCTTCACCTGCGGGACGGTTTCCATTTTGTTTTTTCCACCCGCCCTGGGCGGATACTCGATGAAGAACGTTTGCAGGTGATGCCATGCAGTCTCTGTCGGGCCGACGCGCCTGTCATGCGGAAGTCTACGCGGGAGCTCCCGCTCCGCCTCACCACGGGCATGCCATACCGTGTCACTACCTTCTTCCTCCACCACCTGGACATTCGTGGTGGTTTCGGTGCGCGTGATTTCCGTCCGTGTCGTCCGCTTCGTCGTCTTCACTCTGAACCTCCTGGAATGCGAGAGTGGGTACTGCCTTTCGAGTGTCCTGCCGAACCGCCGGCCGCGACAATAGCCTGGAAGGGGTGGGTGCGGGGAATCGCTATTTGATATCGGCAGTCAGCATCCAACCGCTTATCAGCCAAGACTTTTTTGCGACGATTCCGTCGCAGAGCATTCCGTGGCAGCATCCCGTCATGCGCACCGACTATCTGATCCGTCCCATTGAACCGCGCGACGATGCCGACATGGCCGCCGTGATCCGCCACGTCATGCCTGAATTCGGCGCCGATGGCCCCGGGTTCGCCATCCATGACCCCGAAGTGGATGCACTTTCCGCCGCCTACGCACGGCCGCGCCATGCCTACTTCGTCGTCGAAAAGGACGGCCATGCGATCGGCGGCGCAGGCATCGCCCCACTGGAAGGCGGCGACGACGATACCTGCGAGCTTCGCAAGATGTATTTCTTACCCAAGGCACGCGGCATCGGCGCGGCCTCACGGCTCATGCGCCGCTGCCTGGATGCGGCGCGCCGCGCGGGCTTCCAGCGCATCTACCTGGAAACGCTGACCGGCATGGACGCGGCGCAGGTGCTTTACCTGCGTCATGGTTTTGCGCGCATCGATGCGCCGATGGGCGGCACCGGCCATTTCAGCTGCGATCGCTTTTTCCTGCGTCATCTCAACGACGGCGACCTCATCGTGGCGCCGGAGCCGCCGACTCTGCTGTTCGCGATCGACGACCCGGGCCGCGAGGACGTGCTGCCCTTGATCGAGCAATTGCACGGCTACCTCTCCGACCTCTATCACCAGCCCCTGCCCTACCACGTGGGCGTGGAAAGCCTGCGGCAACCCCACGTGACCTTCATGACGGCGCGCGTCGATGGAACGCCACTGGCATGCGGTGCAGGTGTGGACCACGGCGATTACGTGGAACTGAAGTACATGTATGTCGTGCCAGCGTGCCGCGGCATGGGGCTGGGCAAGGAAATGCTGGAAGCGCTCGAGGCCCAGGTACGTGCCGCCGGCGGGACGAAGGTGAAGCTGGAAACCGGCACGGCGCAGACCGAGTCGATCGAACTCTACGAGCGCTCCGGCTATCGCCGCTGCCCGCCCTTCGGCGATCATCACGCCCATCCCGCCAGCATCTTCATGGAAAAACCGCTTTGATCCGCATCGCCACCGGGGCAGACGCCGCCGCCTGCCACGCCATTTACGCACCCATCGTCGAGACCAGCGCGATCACCTTCGAGACCGAGCTGCCCGGCGAAGACGCCATGCGCGGCCGCATCCTTGCACGTCTGGCCACTCACCCCTGGCTCGTCTGGGAAGAAGACGGCGCCGTGCTCGCCTATGCGTACGGCGGACGCTTTCGCGAGCGCGCGGCCTACGACTGGATCGCCGAGACCTCGATCTACGTGGACGAAAAGGCCCGCCGCCGTGGCATCGCCCGACGGCTCTACGGCGCTGTGCTTGGCGCCATGCGCCTGCAGGGCATCAACCAAGCCGTGGGCGTGATCACCCTGCCCGGCGACACCAGCGTGGCGATGCACGAGGCGATGGGTTTCGCGCCTGCCGGCATCTGGCCGAAGGCCGGCTACAAGCTGGGGCAGTGGTGGGACGTGGGGGTGTGGAGCCTGTTCCTGTCGGAGCCCGAGACGCCGCCGGTGGCGGTGATTCCGTTTGCGGAGCTGGCCGCCTCCGGGGCCGTCGATCGGTTTCTCAGAGACCTCTGAACTTCCGGGGACGCCCCGTGGGAGCCGCTTCAGCGGCGATGCGTTCTGGCCGCAGCCTGGCCCGCTGCCGCGGGATCGCCGCTGAAGCGGCTCCCACACTATTCGGGCTCGCCACAGGAGCGGAGCCCTCCCTGCCGCGGCGCGGCAAGCCGGCCGGGTGGCCCCTCGGCTAAGATTGGCTTCTTTGCCAGTCGTACCAGCGGAGTATTCATGCAGCTCGAACAGGTCAGGGCCGTCATCACCGGCGGCGCATCCGGTCTCGGCCACGCCGTCGCGCAGCGCCTCGTCGCCGCGGGCGCGAAGGTCGCCCTCTTCGACGTGAACGAAGAAAAGGGCCATGCGGCCGTCGCCGCCCTCGGCAAGAACGCGAGCTTCCAGCGCACCGACGTCACCTCCGAGGAAGGCGTGACGGCCAATGTCGCCGCTGCGCAGGCCGYGATGGGTGGCCTCAATGTCGTGGTCAACTGCGCCGGCATCCTCGGCGCCGGCCGCGTGCTCGGCAAGGAAGGCCCGATGCCCCTGTCCACCTTCTCGGGCACGGTCATGGTGAACCTGGTGGGCAGCTTCAACGTGGCCAAGGCCGCTGCGCAGCTCATCCAGGCCAATGCCGCCGGTGAAGACGGCGAGCGTGGCGTGATCATCAACACGGCCTCGGTCGCCGCCTATGAMGGSCAGATCGGCCAGGCCGCCTAYTCCGCCTCGAAGGGCGGCGTCGTCGGCATGACGCTCCCTATGGCTCGCGAACTGGCGCGTTTCGGCATCCGCGTGAACACCATCGCGCCGGGCATCTTCTGGACGCCCATGGTCGACGGAATGCCGCCGGCCGTGCAGGAGTCGCTGTCCGCCTCGATTCCCTTCCCGTCGCGCCTTGGTCGCCCCGAGGAATTTGCCGACACCGTGGCCTTCATCATCAACAGCCGCTATCTCAACGGCGAAACGATCCGTCTTGACGGCGCCGTCCGCCTCGCCCCGAAATAATCGCTCCCACGCAATCCACTCCAAAGACATCGAAGTCGAACGCCATGAAAGCATCTGATGTGAAGAAAGGTAATGTCGTCGAGCACGACGGCACCGTGTACCAGGTCCGCGATATCGAACGCAGCTCGCCCTCGGCGCGCGGCGGCAACGTGACCTTCCGGTTCACGCTGTACTCGATCCCGGGCCAGCGCAAGTTCGACCTGAGCCTGCGCGCCGAAGACGACCTGAAGGAGGTCAGCCTCGAGCGCCGCCAGGCAAAATTCTCGTACATGGACGGCGACAACTTCGTCTTCATGGACGACGAGGACTACACCCAGTACACGCTCGGTCCCGATGTGGTCGGCGAGAACGCCGGCTATGTCGTAGAAGATATTGAGGGCTACTACGTGCAGGTGATCGACGAAGCACCGGTCGGCCTGCAGGTTCCGACGTCGGTCGTCCTGTCCGTGATCGATACGGCTCCGGAGCTGAAGGGCTCCAGCGCCACCAAGCGCAATAAGCCGGCCAAGCTGCAGACCGGCATCGAAGTGCAGGTTCCCGAATACATCACCAACGGAGAGAAGGTGACGGTGAATACGCTTACCGGCGAGTTTGCGGGCCGCGCTTCGTGATCGCATGACCAAGAGCTATTCGTTCCGCGCCAGCGTCATCGACACGTTGATTCGGACGAAGCGGCCCGATGTTCCCATGCGGGTCGCACTGCGCAACACTGCTGCGGTGGTGTTGCCGCTTGCCGCGGGCATGTACACCGGGTACCCGCAGGTCGGCATCGGCATCGCCGCCGGTGCGCTGGACACGATGTTCTCGGACCAGCCCGGTCCGTACCAGCAACGCCTCAACCGTCTCTTCCTGGCGGCGCTGGCAGCTGGCGTCGCTTCGCTGGTCGGCTTCCTGATCGGCGACGACGTGCTACCGATGTGCGTCGCCTGCGCGCTGTGCGGTTTCTTCGGTGGCCTGCTCGTCGTCTTCGGTGCGGACATCGCTCGGGTGGGCATGACCAGCATGCTGCTGTTGGTGATCACGGCCGCCACGCCACAAGACGTCCGCGGTGCACTCTCCGGCGGCGGCCTGATTTTCGCCGGCGGCATGCTTCTGGCGGTGTTCTCCATCGCGGCATGGCCGCTGCAACGCTATCGGCCGGAACGGGCCGCGCTCGCCCTGGTGTATCGCGGGCTCGCCGATCTCGCGCGCAAGCCGCACAAGGATGGCGAAGCTCCCGGCATCACCGATGCCATGAACGCCCTGCAGCTCACCCTGCTCGGCCGCCACCACGCACACGGACGTGCGATGGAAGCCTTTCGCGTGCTGCTCGAGCTTGCGGAGCGCATTCGCCTGGAGCTGGTCGCCATGGCCGAGCTCGAAGTGAAGCGCGAAAGCATGGGCGAGATGTTCCGCAATGATGCCGCCCGCGTTCTCACCGCCACCGCGGACGCCCTCGACGCGGCGGAGCCGCCGCAACGCGCCGAGCGCGCGCTGGCGACGCTTCAGGCAAGCGAACGCGCTCTCCTGGCCGGCACGACCGGCACGGGCATCGGTGCCCACATCCAGGCGCTGTCGGGCCAGCTCGCCGCCGTGGTCCGCAATACGAACTGGGCGGGCAGCCGCGGTGAAGAACGCGCCCAACGTGCGGAAACCAGCCTCCCCGAGACGTTGCGCAGCGCGTCGCCGCTGGCCACGCTACGAGCGAATATCACGCCGCACTCCGTGGCATTTCGTCATGCCGTGCGCTGCGCGGTGGTGCTCACGCTGGCTTTCGCCGTGTCGCGTTATTTCCACCTGCCACATGGTTACTGGCTGCCGATGACCGCTGCCATCGTGCTCCGCCCGGATTTCGCCGCCACCTTCAACTTCGGCCTGCTGCGTGTCGTCGGCACGGTGCTCGGCCTCATGCTGACCACCTTCGTGCTGCGACTGACACCGGACGTGGTCTGGGCGCATATCGCCGTGATGGGCGTACTGTGCGTGGCCTTCCGCTACCTCGCCGGGGCGCATTACGGCATTGCTGTCGCCGCACTGACCGGCACGGTCGTCGTGCTGCTCTCGTTCGAAGGCGTCGATCCGTTCAACGCGATGTCCGATCGCGTGCTCAATACCGCGCTGGGCAGCGCCATGGCCTTGCTGGCCTACGTGCTGTGGCCGTCGTGGGAGCGTAGCCGTGCGCGCATCGCCTTGTCGGAGATGCTCGTCGCCTATGCGGACTACCTCGACACCCTGGTCGAGCCGGCAGATCGCGGCACACGGCACCAGGTGCGCAATGCCACCCGAACCGCGCGCACCAATGCGCAGGCCTCGGTCGACCGCCTGCGCGCCGAGCCCGGCACGCCCGCAGTGCTGCAGGAACTGGCCGAAACCCTCTACGCCAACGGCAACCGCCTGGCGCGTACGGCGATGACGCTGGAAGCCCTCATCGATGTCGACGACGTCCCGGAGGAATGGGTCCATGTCGGGCCCTTCATCCGCGAGGCTTCGATGGCATTGCGCGAACAGGGTGAGGCCCTCACCGTGGCCGAAGGCGCGACGGTGCCGCCCGACCTCCGCGAGCACCAGCGGGCGCTGGTGCAGGCCCTGGCCCGGACGAAGGACCGGGAACTGGCCGACGCGATAGGGCGGCTCACGGACCGCCTGACGGACAACGTGGATACGGTGGCGCATGTGGTTACCCGGCGCTCCGTCACGCCCACCTGACACCGATACGGCGCGCCGGCGCCGGCGTGTTGCAGCGCGAGAGGTCCCCGGCCCCCGCCGGCGCTACACTCGACCCCATGCTGAAGATCGACACCCACGCGCACATCCTGCCCCGTGACTGGCCCGATCTCGCGGCCCGCTACGGCGACGACCGCTTCCCCGTGATGACCCATTCCAGCGGTCACCACCGGATCTACAAGGACGGGCGGTTTTTCCGCGAAGTCTGGGAGTCCGCCTTCGACGCGGAGCACCGGATCGCCGACTACGCGCGCTTCGGCGTYGGCGTCCAGGTGGTCTCCACGGTGCCGGTGATGTTCTCTTACTGGGCGAAGGGCCATCAGGCCCTTGAGCTGCACACGCATCTGAACGACGACATGGCTCGGGTCTGCCAGGACCACCCGCGCCACTACGCGGGCATCGGCACGGTACCCCTGCAGTCGCCCTCGCTGGCAATTCGCGAGCTGGAGCGCTGCATCGACGAGCTCGGGCTGCAGGGCGTGCAGATCGGCTCGCACTGCAACGAGTGGAACCTCGATGCGCCGGAGCTGTTTCCGTTCTTCGAGGCCGCCGCCGACCTCGACGCCGCCGTGCTCGTCCACCCGTGGGACATGATGGGCGCCGACACGATGCCCAAGTACTGGCTGCCCTGGCTGGTCGGCATGCCCGCCGAACAATCCCGCGCCGCCTGCGCGTTGATCTTCGGCGGCGTACTCGAACGCCTGCCATCGCTGAAGATCATGCTCGCTCACGGCGGCGGCAGCTTCCCTTATTCCATCGGCCGTATCGAGCACGGCTTCCGTATGCGTCCGGACCTCGTCGCCACCGACAACGCGCGCAACCCACGCGAGTATCTCTCGCGGATGTACTTCGATTCCTGCGTGCACGACGACGCCGCGCTGCGTTACCTGCTCGAGGTGGCCGGCACCGACCGCGTGATGCTCGGCACCGACTACCCATTCCCCCTGGGGGAACAGGAGCCAGGCAGCGGCATCGAAGCCCTCGGGCTCGACGACACCTCCCGGGCGCGGCTGTTCCACGGAACGGCCCTGGAATGGCTGGGTATCCCTCTGTCGCGCTTCCAGACCATGTCCGCCGTCGCGTGACGCAACGCACACTGTCGCGGGCCATGCACGACAGGACGCTGTGCAAGAATGCCCGCGTTGCGCCGCGCCGCCGCGGCCTCTACGGGGAACCCCTGATCGTGAAACGCCTCCTGCGTACCATTCCGTTTGCCTTCCTGCTGGCCAGCCCGTTCGCGACGGCCGCCGATGTATCCATGGCGGGCGGTGCCCTCCACGTGTCCGTCCCCGATACCTGGGTGCCGATCATGCAGTCCGAAGGCGAGACGGAGACCCAGGTATTCCAGGTACCCGGTTCCACCGGGGCGGACGCGACACTGGCGCGGGTGTCGATCACCCTCCAGAAGGTGCCCAACCTCAACGGTTTCCAGCAGTTCTCGGGAAACATGCGTAGCCGCGCCTCCGGCCTGACCGAATACGCCGCCGGCAAGGCGACCTCGCCCACCGAGCACGTGTACACGGCGAAGGAAGGCAAGGTAAAGCTCGACTACTTCGAGCGTTATTTCTACAGTGGTGGCTATGCGATCCAGCTCCGCTGCGTCCGCCCGACCGGCGATGCCAAGTGGAATGCCTCGTTCGACAAGGGTTGCGCCGAAGTAGCAGCCCGTATGCCCTCCTGATTCCCAAGGTAGTCAACGTATGACCGGTTTCGAAGCGACGCGCGGTTGGGCCCAAGCCCAGGATGCGGCCGATCCCCTGCGCGCGTTCCGCGACGAATTCCACATCCCGCCGCACCACGGGCGGGAAACCCTGTACTTCTGCGGCAACTCGCTGGGCCTGCAACCGAAGGGTGTTCGGGCGGCGGTTGAAGCGGAGCTGGCCGACTGGTCGGAGCTGGCGGTCGAGGCGCATTTTCGCGGCCGTTCGCCATGGATGCATTACCACGAGTACGTGCGTGACGCGATGGCGGAGGTGGTCGGCGCGCAGCCGCACGAAGTCGTTGCCATGAACACGCTGGGCGTGAACCTGCACCTGATGATGGTGAGCTTCTATCGGCCCACCGCCGAGCGCCCGGCCATCCTCATGGAAGCCGGCGCGTTCCCCACCGACCGTTATGCGCTTGAGTCACAGGTGCGTTTTCATGGCTTCGATCCTTCGACGGATCTGATCGAGATTCAGCCTGATGGCCCCGGCGGCACGCTGTCGATGGCGGCCATCGAGGAAGCCATTGCGGAGCATGGGCATCGAGTGGCGCTCGTCATGTTGCCGGGGGTGCAGTACCGCACCGGCCAGGTGTTCGACCTCGCCGCGATCGTAAGGCTGGCGCGTGCGCAGGGCTGTCTCGTCGGTTTCGATCTGGCCCATGCGGTAGGCAACCTGCCCCTGGCGCTGCACGACAGCGGCGCGGATTTTGCGGTGTGGTGCACGTACAAGTATCTCAACGCCGGTCCCGGTGCAGTCGCCGGCTGCTTCGTGCATGAGCGCCACGCGAACGCCGACGTACCGCGTTTTGCCGGCTGGTGGGGCCACGACAAGTCCACGCGCTTCCAGATGGGCCCGCAGTTCGTGCCCACGCCGGGTGCGGACGGTTGGCAGCTGTCGAATCCGCCGATCCTCGCGCTGGCGCCACTGCGCGCGTCGCTGGATGTGTTTACGCGTGCAGGCATCGACAACCTGGTGGCGAAGAGCCGCCGCCTCACCGCCTACCTCGACTGGCTCATTCGTAGCCGACTCGACGAGACGCTCGACATCGTCACGCCGAACGATCCCTTGCAGCGTGGTGCGCAGCTTTCGGTGCGCGTGCGTGCCGGGCGTGATGCGGGACGTGCCTTGTTCGGTTATCTCGAACAGCAGGGGATCATCGGTGACTGGCGCGAGCCCGACGTCATCCGTCTTTCGCCCACGCCGCTGTACAACCGCTTCGCGGATTGCCTGGGCGCCGTGGAAGCGATCGAAGCGTGGCGCGGGACGCAGGCGTGAGCGCGCAGGAGCTCTTTCCGGCGCCGTATAGCGAACGGGGCAATGGGTTTGCCGTGCAGGCGGTGACGCATTGGTTGCGTGTCGCGCCCGGGCGCGTGATGCTGGGTCTGAAGGCGGGTGGTTTGCCCGTCGCCTTGCCCGACCGTCCTGCGACGGTGTCACACCGCGGCATCGAAGCGACGTCGGACGGTCACGTCACGGCCATCGAAGATGTCAGCAGCGTCTGGCTGCGCGAGCATCCGGATGTCACCTCACGCTACATCGCAGCACTACGCAGCGTGTTGAAGAATCCACGTATCCGCCTCGACGGCTACGCGACACATGCCATCTTCACCGGGTCGATAGAGCTTTACGCGGGCTCACGTATGGACAGTATCGCGTTCGAACTCGACGATGAGGACGGTTCGTACGAGCGAGTGATCGAGCTTCTGCGTCACGCCCCACGCGACAGCCGCACCGCCTTCGCGATGCCGCCCGAACCCGGCATGGGCAGCTTCGAGGATCCGCTCTTTCTCGCGGGCGATCAGGCGTGGATAGATGGGCAGCGGGTACTCATCGAATACATCCCTGACGAAGGCGGTCGTGCGGAGACAGTGGCGCTTGATCGTGATGCATTGGCGGATGCGGTTGAGCGGGCGTGGTACGCCATGATCGACGTGGCCGAGCGGATACGCACGGACCTTGGTCGGCCGACTTAAGCGGGAGCACCCAGACCGGTACGTAGTTTGGATGCCTTGGGGGCGAGCCTGAACGTCATATCAAGTCATATCCGTGCCGCAAGGCGTCGAGGCTTTCTTGAGCTGCGGCGCGTACATCGGAATCAGGGTCCGTTGCGAGAACCGTTAGTGCGGCAACGGAGCGTTCCGACCCGTCCATGAATTCCAACAGGAAGGCAACGACCCATCGCACGTCGGGCGACGTGTCCGTCGCTGCCGAAAGGATCACGYCCCAGGCGTCATCCCCCCGAAGATGCCCGAGAGACGATATCGCCGAGAGTCGGACCTCGTCGTCCGTGTCGTGCGCCATGCGCGACAGTAGCGGAACGCTCAACGAGCGAAACGGATAATCAGGCGTCCCGAACTGGCCGAGCACATAGGCGGCCACTTCGCGCACGTAGGCGTCGGCGTGAGATGTAAGTCCGACAATTCGATTGAAGTCCTCGCTATCGCCGCCCGAAATATGAAGGAGGAAACCGGCTGAACTTCGCACGATCTGATCGCCATCCGTCAGGAGGTTGATCAACTCCGACGTGCTGCAGTCACTCATACCCTTGCGTACGAAATAGCGCGAGAGTTTCTCAGTTTCGTCGTCACTATCCAGCATCTGATCGCGCCTTAAGTCTCACGTCAGCACCTCACTCTGAACGGGGATGCCGAACCTGCCCTACCCCACGAACTACGAAGCGCTCGACTGTCAACGACTCCGCACCCATCGGACCGTACGCATGCAAACGCGTGGTTGAAATGCCGATCTCCGTGCCGAGACCGAGTTCACCACCATCACTGAAGCGCGAGGACGCGTTGACCATGACGACGGCGGAGCGGATGGCACGGACGAACTTATCCGCCGCATAGGAATCGCGTGTCGCAATCACTTCGGTGTGGTCCGAGCCATAACGACGGATATGCGCAATCGCGTCGTCAAGGCTGTCGACCACGCGTACGGCAATGATGAGATCGAGGAACTCTGCGGCGTAGTCGTCTTCGCTGGCGGGCTCAGCATCGTCGACGAGCGTTCGGGTAGCCTCGTCACCACAGATCTCGACACCCAGGTCGCGCAAGTCCCTTGAGGCTCGCGGCAGGAAGCTCGCCGCGATGTCTTTATGCACGAGGAGCGTTTCCAGCGCATTGCAGACGCCAGGGCGGCTGGTCTTGCCATCCACCAGCAGCCGCAGTGCAAGCTCCGGATCAGCATCGCGATCAACGTAAAGGTGGCACACGCCCTTGT
>NZ_JBFUJE010000089.1:0-11937 GCF_056401535.1 Luteibacter sp. P4_E6
CCCCGATGGCCTCATCGCGGGCTTCATAGCCATCGCACACGGCGCAAAGGCGTAGCGCGCCTGACGCAATGGCATCCTCGATGCCTGTTGCCTCCGGCAACCGATCCCTGATGCCGGCGGCAACCAACACCGTCCGGGCAGAAACGGTCGACCCCGCCGCGTTGATCTGGAAGCCACCCTCCGACGGCTCCACGGCCGTGACGGTTGCGGCCATGAAAGGAACGTCGTGCTGTTCGGCTTGGGCGCGGAAATGCCCAAGCAGTTCCCGGCCGCCGACGCCAAACGGAAAGCCAGGACAGTTGTGGCTGACGGGAATCCAGCGCGCTCGTGACTCCCCTGCATCAATCACGAGGACTCGGCGGCGGTAGCGCGCAAGGTAAGTGGCGGCCGTGAGTCCGGCAGGACCGGCACCGACTACGACACAATCGTAGGGCTGTTCCATCGGGGCTCCGGGCGGCTTCTGGACATGGGGCGGGCATGATGGGCCCCTTCAAATGAAGGCCAGAGCGCAATGCTGTGAAGTTCCACCGACAAACCAGGCGAGGCGACAGCGGGCAACATGGTCAGGAGTTCTCTACCTCCGTGCCACGCCGTTGCTAGAAGCCCTTCTGGACCTGGACCCACGCCCGAACATCGTGCGTGTCGCCAAGGATTGCCGGTCGGGCCCCTACCGGATGCGCGACGTCCGCGCTGACCACCCATTGATCGTCGCCCTGCCACCGTAAGCCCAAGCCCACGTCCTGCATGTGGGCGCTATTGGTGCCCGGAGCAAAGCGGTCCTTGTATAGGGTCACGTGCCCCGCATCCGCGAATACCAGCGCGATCAGGCTGCCCGGTGTGCCGACGTGAAGGGACCGGCGGAACTCGAGGTTGACCATCTGGCCCTGGCTTCCCGCCAACACCCCGGTGTCATACCCGCGCACGTTGTTCGCCCCGCCAAGATAGAACTGCTCGGCGGTATCCACGTTCTTATTCGCCCACTGCCCCTGAAAGCCGAGGTACAACGCGTTGTTGTCCGACAGCTGCTGAAGGCGCGCAACGGAGAGCGTGTATTTCAGATAATGGCCCTTCGTCTGGGCGCTGATCGCATCGACAAATTCGGCGAAGGCGTCATTGAAGCCCAACAAGCCGTAAGTGGCGGCCAGGTTGAAGTTCGTCACGCCGTGCGCGTCACGCTGGTCGCCGGCAAGGGTCGCGGTCCAGCCATAGGTATGGCGTAGCGTGCGAATGCCGACGATGTCGATGGAGTCGTTAAGATGGCGACGGTCGTAGCCAAGCTGGCCGTAAAGGTTCCCGTCGGTGGAGCGGATGAACGGATGACTGACGAACACACTCGCTACCTGCGCCGTGCCGTGCGCGTCCAGCACGCGCAGGTCACCCTTGAGCTTGTAGTCGAGCGACGAGACCGCCGCCCCGACCACCGTGCCTTCGCCATTGAGCAGGTAACGGTAGCCGAGCCGCCCGTAGTTCATGTTCGAGCCGGCAGTGAGCGCAGTCGCGTCAAGCACGTCACCCTGATGGAACAGGCCATTGATATTGAAGGTGCCTGTCATGCGCGTTCGGCCGGTGTAGCGGTTCCCGTAATCGTCGAGCGCGACCGTGCCGGTGTAACGGGGCCGATCATCCGTCCGCACGGCAAGGTCTGATGTACCCGGCTCAAGCCCGGGGCCGAGCGCCGATGTCTCGGAGACGCCCGGAATGTCGCCCAGCAGCAACAGGCTGCGATCAAAGCCGTGCGATGAGACCGGCATGCCCTCCTTGAGCGGCGCCAGCGTAGCCTGCAGCGGACCGTCGTGCGTTGCACTGTGGTTCTCGAGTGTCACTTTGCCCAGTCGCGCCTCCTGCACGGCAAGGCGGACCGTGCCACCGGTCAACGTTTGCGCCGGCACATAAGCGACCGTCAAAGGGTAGCCCTTTGCCCGATACGCGGCAGTGATCCGGCCGGCTAGCGCATTGAGCTGGCCGAGGGTCATGTCGGTGTTCTCGCCCGAAGCGACCAGCGCATGCAGGTCTTCGGCCGGCAACAAGGTGGCACCCGTGATCTCGATGCGCGTGACGTGGAACGGGGCGCTGTCGCCTTGCGCCGTCGGCACTTGCGGCGTGACGGTCAGGCCCGTGTCATCGGAGCGCTGAGGGGCGGGTGTTGCAGGCACCTGGCGAAGCAAGTCACCGGTCTGGGGAGCGCGCACCTGAGCGGTCGCGCCCGAAGCGATGGCAAGCAGGATGCAGGCACCCAGGACATTCGCGGTGCGCTTGGGAAATTGAACCATGGTCATCGAAAAGCCGTTTCTGATTCGAAGGGGGTTATTCACTGCATCACGTCCGCAGGCAGTCGCACGCCGCCACTGACGACCTGCAGCGAAAGGCCGGAATTGAAGTCCKAGCGCTGCACGTTCTTCTCCACCGGCTGCCGGGTCTTTTTGTGGTTACCGGTGTAGTCGCCGACCGTGACATTCGAGGCGACGCCGTATGGCGTGGCTAACGTCTCGGGCCCAAGCAAGGCGTCGATCTGGGTCAGTGCATTCCCCGAGGTCCCTTGCGAGGCGCTCTGAGTGATGTTGGCCGTCGTGGTCGGATTCCAGCTGAGGGCGTAGTTGCCGGCGCCGTCGCCGGCGATCATGCCGGTCACATTCACTGTTTTCCCGTTGCCTACGTTCTTGTCGGAGAAGGCACCGACGGTCGACAAGGACACGCTGTCCCCCGCCAGGACGCCGCTCAGCACGCCTTGGGTGATCGCGGCGGTGTTTCCGTCATAGACCTTGTCGTTGGCCGTGATGTTGGCGTTAATGCCAAGTGGCGTAATGGTCGCCACGTCGTGGCCGCCGACGAGCGTGTAGTTGCTGGCCAGCGAGCTGCCATTATCGTTGAGCGCCAGCGAACCAAGGCCCGCGAGTGCGCGGTCCGTGGCTACGTTCTTGCTGGCAAGCACACCCTGGCCGGACAGGAACAGGCTTTCGCCCGCGACGCCAGCAATCACCCCAGCGTTGCCGAACATGCCAGCACCAGCCACGGTGCTGCCGTCGTACACGCGCGTGCCGGCGAGGTCGAGCACCAGCTTGTTGATCGCGGCGGTGGTGGTCGTGTTGGTGGTCAACGTGTAGTTACCAGCATCCGTGCCGGTCAGCTGGCCCGCCACGTTCACCGTCTTGCCCGACCCCGCATTCTTGTCCGCGAAGGTGCCCTGGGTGATGACACCCAGATCGTCGCCCGCAAGCGCACCCGTGAGGCTGCCCTGGGTCTGCGCCGTGGTAGTGCCATCGTAGAACTTGTCGCTGGCGACGATGCTGCCGCCGATAGCCAACGGGGTGATGTTGCCTGTCGTCAGGGCTGTCGTGTTGAACGCGTAGTTGCCAGCGTCCGCTCCCGAAGCGGAGATGCCGTTCACCGTGATGGTCTTGCCATTGGCGACATTCTTGTCGCTGTAGTTCGCCGTGCCGCCCGCGAAGGTGATCTGGTCGCCGCCGAGGACGCCGGCAGCGCCCAGGCCCACCACGGCCAGGGAGCCGCCGTCGTAGACTTTATTGGACCCGGTGGCATCGACCACGATCTGCTTTGGGGTGATGGTCAGGGTGTGCGTACCGCCGACCAGCGTGTAGTTGCTGCTGAGCGCAGCCCCGTTAGCGGTGAGACCCAGCGTTCCGGTCGAGGTCAGGATCTTGTTGGTCCCGGCGTTCTTATCCCCCACGGAGCCATCGCCGCTCAGGTCGAGCGTATCGCCGTTGATGCCCGCGACGACCCCGTGGTTACCAAAATCCCCAGCCGCAGCGACGGTCGAGCCGTCGTACACGCGCTCTCCGTGCAGGTTGATGATGTAAGGCGTGATGTTCGCGAGCGTGGTCGCTACCGTGTTGTAGACATAGTTTCCGGCATCGGTGCCCGCTGCTGTGATACCGCTGACCGTGACGGTCTTGCCATTGGCCGCATTCGCATCGGAGAACAAGGACGACGCGCCGCTGAAGCTCACATCGTCGCCGCCGATAAGACCGGTCTGCGACAGCACCGTCGTCGCCGTGGCATTGCCGTCATACATTTTGTCGGCCGCGCTCGTGCCGACCACGATGGTCGCCGGCGTGATGTTCGCGGTCGTGGTGGTGTTGCTGGTGACGACATAATTGCCGGCATCTGCCCCACCAACGACACCGGAGACATTAACGGTCTTGCCGTTGCCAACGTTCTTGTCGAGGAAGCTGCCCGTGGTCGACGCGTAATCGACGATATCGCCGCCGAGCACGCCCGACAAGCTGCCATGCGTCACCGCCCCCGTCGTACGATCGTAAACACGGTCGTCGGCCACGATGCTCCCGCTGATGGCCAGCGGTGTGATGTTGCCGGTGGTCGCGGCCGAGGTGTTGAACGTGTAATTGCCGGCGTCCGCACCGCTGGCCGTGATGCCTGTGACCGAGATGGTCTTACCAGTGCCGACATTCTTGTCGCCAAAGGTGGCTGCGCCGGATGCAAAGTCCACCGTGTCGCCCGAAATCAGGCCTCCGGATGCCAACGTAGCCGTTGCCGCCGTGGTGGCGTCATAGACCTTGTTGCCGCCGATGGCAGTGACCGTCACCGCGAGCGGGGTGATCGTAAAGCTGTCGATGCCCCCCAACAGCGCGTAGTTGCTCGCACTTGATCCTCCCGTGCCGTTGAGTGCCAGCGTGTCGAGGTCGAAACCGCCCGTGCCGTCAACAGCCCGGAGGTAGGTGGCCACATTCTTGGATGCGCTTCTACCCGCACCGGTGAGGATCAGCGTTTCACCATTGGCGCCGGCGACGACGCCGTTCGTTCCAAAGAGGTTCGCACTGGCCGTCGTCGTGCCGTTGTATACACGCGTCCCGGTCAAGTTGATGATGAAGGGCGTGATGTTCGCGGTGGTGGCTGCGCTGGTGTTGGCCAGCGTGTAGTTCCCCGCATCGGCACCGCCGGCGGTGATCCCATCCACACTCACTGCCTTGCCGGTCCCGACATCCTTGGTATCGAAGAGGTTGCTGGCGGCGCTGAACGTCACCTGGTCGGTGCCCAGCAGATCCTGGCTCGACAGCGTCGCGCCCGATGCCGTGCTGCCGTCGTAGACCTTGTTGACCCCATTGGCGTCCACATGGATGAGCTTCGAGGTGATGTCGGCGAACACGTTGGCCGGCTGCACGAGGGTGTAGTTGCCCGCGTCTGCCCCGGCAATGCCCATGGCCGTGGCGACCGACTTGTGCGTGCCGACATTCTTGTCGCTGAAGGTGCCGACATCGGCGTTCGTCAGATCGACGGTGTCCGACCCCAACACGCCATCGAGCGTGGCGTTGTGCAAGGCAGCGATGGTGTTCGCGTCATACACCTTGCTGTCGGCCGTGGTGTTGATCACGTTGAGGATCGCCGGCGTGATCGTGTAGGTATCGGTGCCGCCGGTCAGCGTGTAGTTGCTCGCGAGGCCACCCGCGCCGTTGGCCAGCGCGAGCGAACCCAGCGCGAAGTTACCGCCGGTATAGCTACCCACGTTCTTGCTCGCCGTGTTGCCCGTGCCCGAGAGGGAGAGGCTCTCACCCGACACCAGGTTCCCCAGGGTCAGACCAGGGCTGAAGATCGAGGTCGAGGTGTCGTAGACCCGCGTTCCGCCCAGGTTGAGAATACGCGGCGTGATGTTCGCCAGTGCTGTCACCGTCGTGGTCGAGAGCACGTAATTGGCCGCGTCAGCGCCGCCCTTGGTGATGTTGCTCACCGTGACGGTGCGTCCGTTGGCCACATCCTTGCCGTCGAACTGCGGCGTCGTGGACTCGCCGAAGTTGACCGTGTCGCCCGCGAGGACGCCCGTGGACGACACCGTCGCCGTGGCGTTGGTGGTTCCATCGTACTGCCGGCTGTCCGCCGAGGCCGTGGGGGTGATGGTCAGCGGTGAAATGGTCGCCGTGAGCCCCGTGGGCTGGACGAGAATGTAGTTGCTGCTGTCGCCACCGGTCACGGTCATCGACGTGCCAACAGACTTGCCGACACCGGCATTCTTGTTGGCGAATGTCCCGGTCGCGAAGTTCCCCAGCGTCACATCGTCCGTGCCCAACCGCCCCACAAGCGTCGAGCCAGAGAGTTGCGCCACGTTGGAGCGGTCATAGGTCTTGTCGGCTGCCACCGTGCCRGCGACGGTCAAGGTGGCCGGGGTGATAGTCACCCAATCGATGCCGCCGGTCAGCGTGTAATTCGTCGCGGTGCCGCTGTTGTCGCCCAGCGCCAACGTGCCGAAGTTGGCGAAGCTTCGCTGGTTGCCTACGTTCTTCGTCGACAGGACACCGCTGCCGGTCAGCGTCAGGCGTTCGCCATTCACGCCGGCGATCGTGCCGCCACTGGTGAACAAGGCAGCATCGGCATCGGTGGTCGCGTCATAAACGCGCTGGCTCATCAGGTTGATGATGAAGGGCGTGATCGTGCCGAGCGCGCCGGCGGCACCGGTTGGCAGGTCATAGTTGGCGAGGTTGGTGCCCGAAAGTGCCACAAAGTCCGACACAGAAAGCGTCGACGTCAGGCCGCGGTTGCTGCCGGCGTTGACATTGTTGTACTTCGCGGTGGACGACTGCGGAATGCTCGCTCCCTGCCCGCTCACGAAGCCCGAAAGTGTGTAGTCACCAGCGGTCAGCGTCACGGAATCCGAGCCGTCGTACGGTTTGGTCGGATCGCCCGTGATGGACGCCGTGACCTGGCGCCTGGAGATACTGGCGGTAAGGCCGCTGACCTGGTCGAYGCGGTAGTTGCCCGCGGCGCTGCCTGCCAATCCAAACCCTGACGTCGTTACGTCGAGGTTGTTGGCTGCGTTGGCCGACCGCACGCTGCCGCTCGCACCCGAGGTATCGAGCGTCACGTTCCCGTTGTCGGCACTGAAAATGCCGCCCAACGACGCTGTGCCCGTGCTCAAGGCAATGCCCGTGTTGCCGTCGTAGATCTTATCGATGGCCGACACACCGTTGATGCTCAGTGTGAACGGGCTGATGGTCGCAGTCAGGCCGGTCAGCGGCATGAGCGCGTAATTACCGGCTTCGCTGCCTGAAATGGAGAAGCCATTGGCTGTGACGGCTTTGCCGACGCCAGCATTGGCATCCGCAAAGGTTCCGGTCGTGCCTACCGCGAGGGCAACCTTCGCCGCGTCGTTCGAGTCAGCGCCCACCAGCCCGACCAGGGAGGCCCCGCCGCTATTGAGCGTTGCCAGGGTCGTTGCGTTGTAATCGCGACTCTGGGCGGAGACCCCGACGATGTAGAGCGGCGCCGCGGTGATCGTACCGGGGCCGGTCGCGACCGTTGGCAAGATGTAGTTCGACAGCAGCGTCTGGCTGTTTGGCAGATACGAGGACACCGCCATGTTCGCCGTGATCGTCTTGTTGCTGCCGACGTTCTTGGTGTCAAAGGAGATTGACGACGACGGCACGACGTCCGCGCCTTCGCCAGCCACAAAGCCCAGAAGCTCGTAGTTCTGGGGCGTTAGCGTCACATAGCGTGTGCCGTCATACACCTTCGAGGGATTGCCCACGATGGATGCCGTCAACAGCGCCTGCTGAATCTCGCCGGTGCCGAAGGCCACCGTCGGTAACGTGTAGTTGGAAAGATTGGTGCCAGCGTTAGCGTCGAAATTGGCGCTGGAGAGCGAAGCTGACACGGCCTGCTTACCGACATTCTTCGAGGCGAAGATGCCGACGGTCTGGTTGACCGAAGCGCCCTCGCCTGCCGCAAAGCCGGAGAGGATGAAGTTCGCCGGCGTGAGCGTCGCGATGGTGGTGCCGTCGTAGACGCGGGTCGGGCCGTTGATGCCGGCCGTAATGAATCCGGCCAGGGGCGCCGGAGTGATCGTCCCAATGCCGGTCATCACCGTCGGCAGCACGTAGTTCGACAACACGGTGCCGTTCAGCGCGGTGAAGTCCGTCAGATTCAGGTTTGCCGTCACATTCCGCTGGCCGACATTCGCGGTGTCGTATGTGCCGTGGCTCTGAGTGACCGTGGCGCCCTCCCCGCTGAGGAAGCCGAAGAGCTGGAAGTTGTCGTTCGTCAGCGTCGCATCGGTATTACCGTCGTAGACCTTTGTAGGATTTCCTACGAGCGACCAGGTGAGGATGGCCTTGGCGATCGTGCCGTTGCCGGTGATGGAGGTCGGGAAGGTGTAATTGGAAAGTTCTGCACCGTTGCCCAGGCTGAAGTCTGACGGCTCGAGCAAGGCGGTGACCAGCTGCGTGCCTGCGTCTTTGCTCGCATAGGTGGCGCCGGCGCTCTGCACGACGGTTCCCGTCTCTCCCCCTTGGAACCCGCTGATGGTCACATCGCCCGAACCGATGTTGGCGGTCGTGGTCCCGTTGTACGTGCGGGTGGGATTGCCCGTGATGGATATCGACAGCGGCGCCGGCGTAATGTTAGCGGACAGGCCCGTAGGCTGGGACAAGGTGTAGTTGCCCGTGCCCGTCCCCGCCAGCGTGAAGCCGGACGCGCTGACGCCGATGCCATTGCCCACGTTCTTCGTGGCGAAGGCACCGGCCGCGCCGGCGGTGACCAGCGAAATGTTCGCGGTGTCGGTGCTGTTCACCAGGCCGTTGAGCGCGAGGTTCGTATAGGCGAGCGATGCCGTCAGCGTCGCGTCGTACACCTTGCCCATGGCCGACACACCGCTGATCGTCAGCGCCTTCGGCGTAATGGAACCGGTGATGTCCGATTGAAGGACAAGGTCGTAGTTGGCGGCCTTGCTGCCGACCAGCTGGAATCCCGTGGCGGTGACGGATTTGTTGTTACCCGCGTTCGCGTCTGCGAACAGGCMAATGCCATTGGTGCTGTCAAGCGTGGCGTTGGCTGTGTCGCCCGCGATAACACCAAAGATCGAGACGCGGCTCTTGTCCAGGTTATCCGTGGTGGTGCCGTCGTAGACTTTATCGCTGCCAAGCAGGCCGGACAGCTGCACCTTTGCCTTATTGATGGTGCCCGCGCCTGTTGCCGTCGTGGGCAGAACGTAATTGGAAAGCGTCGTGCCGTTTGCCGCCATGAAGTTGGACGGCAGGAAACCCACGTTGATGATGCGCGCGCCAGCGTCGGCGGAATCGTAAGCGACACTGTTCGGCTGACTGAAGGTGATGCTCTCGCCCGCTACGAGCCCGGTGGTCAGGTAGTTGGCGCTGGTCAGCGTGGCGGTGGTCGTGCCGTTGTAGGTCTTGGTCGGGTTGTTGATGACCGAGACGCTGAGCTGGCGAGGGTCGATGACACCGATGTTAGCCGAGGCGCCACCACCGCTGATCGTGTATCCATACACGGGAACGAGCCCACTCGCATCGGTGAAGGTGTATCCAGCCGCACCGTTAGCTGCCGTCACCTGGATCCCGCTGGCGGCATCCTTGCTGCCATAGGTACCGGTCGCGGTGGCGATACGGTCGCCGTTGACCAGGGTGGCGTTGAAGTTGGCCCCGGTCAGACTGGCCGTCGCCGTGCCGTCGTAAGTCTTCTCAACGGTGCTGCTGAGGCCTGAGATGGCCGCGTTCGCCGTCTGCTTGTAGAGGAAGCCGCTACCTGCACCCAGTGGTGTCGCGCCCGCTGCCGCGTTGTACTGGATGAACTGCGGGGTAAGGCCACCGGTGACGTCGGCCGCGCGGCTCGCGGAATAGACCAGCCACTTGCCCGAGGCCGAACTGAGCGCACTCCCGCCCGCGTTGTTGATGAAGGCGTTGGCAGCGGTGAGGGTTACCCCCGCCCCGCCGGCCACTGTGCCGCCTGCGGCAAGCGTGATGTTGCCGTTGCTGCCTGTGGCGCCCTGAGCGGTGAGCACAACGTGGCCCGCGCCGGAAATGGGCGCGTTGACGTTGATCGCGCGATACGCGGTCAGCGTCAAGGTACTGTTCGGGTTGGTCCAGCTGATGGCCGCGTTGACATTGATATCGCCGACGCCGCCGGGATTTTGCACACCCGCGCCCGAAGCACCGCCGGCCGAGGTCGACTCGGTCACGTTGGTGCCGCTGTTAAGCGAGTTCGAGATCGTCGTAGCTGCGGCCGTGTCGATGGTCAGGTCGTACGGATCGACCAGCCAGGTGCCCGCCTTCCCATGCGCTGCGCCGGCGGTGATCGCCGCACTGCCAATGTGGGCGAACGCGCCTGAGGTCTCGATGGTGCCACCGTTTCCGCCATTGGGCGCGCTCGCATCCAGCGTGCCTTCGACGTTCACATGACCGGCCGTCATGCCGCCCAGCAGAACAATTTCGCCGTTGTGGTTCTGTACCGTCTGCGCCCGGACGACGCCGGTATTGTTGACGGTGCTGGCCAGCAGCGAGTCGGCCGCACCCGCGGTCATGAGAACCCGCCCGCCATCGGCCTGGACCAACTGGCGGTTCTCCACCAGGTTGTTGAGCGTGCTGCGGTCGACCTGGAGGTGGAGCAGCTGGCTACCCTCGAAGGTGAGCGTAACGGCGCTCCCGCCCCCCATCGCCACCGTGCCCAACTGCGCGCTGATCGTGCCCTGGTTGGACACCGTATTGCCCAGCAAGGCGACGTAGCCGCCGCTCGCGGCACGAATGGCGCCCTTATTGACGACGCCGCCCTTGCCGTCGCCACTGAACGTACGAGAGGTCGCGTCCAGCGAGCTGTCCGCGGTGTCGAGCGTCGAGGCGACGAGGCCGCCGACATTCACCTGCGAGCCCTCGCCGAACAGCACGCCGTTAGGGTTGATCAGCCAGACCTGGCCATTGGCGTTGAGGTGCCCGTAGATCTCCGAGGCGCTGTTGCCGAGGATACGATTGACCGCAATGGCATCGCGGCCCGGCTGGACGAAGTTGACTGTCTCGTTCGCACCGATGTCGAAGGTCTGCCAGTTCAGCGACAGATGCTGGCTGGCCTGGTTGATCGTCGTCGTCGCGCCGTTCTGGTTGATCGCGCCGTTGCCCGAAACAATCTGACCTCCGGTCTGACCGGCACGGGCAGCTCCTGCGCTACCGATCGCCAGGGCCACCGCCAATGCCATGGTCGCCACGCGCGGCGCGCTTGCGGGCGCGTTGACGCAAACGCCCGGACGGCGGCTGCGGGCGAGTTCGCTGGCCGCGACCCACTGTGAAGTCGCGGCGTTCCAGCACAGGCGATAGATCCGATTCATTGTTGCGAAGCCCCGTTTGATGCAGTCAATTGCGTGCAGCGCGAGAAGGTTCGCGACACGCACCTTGCCGCCGCTCAGTGCGTCGTCAGGGCAGCGTCGCGCTCGTGTGCAAAGTGGCCGCAGCGATCGGTCGCATAAAGTGCGAACTTCGTCACGTCGGCGGGGCGATTCTAGGAAGAGCGGCGCGATGTGATAAGGCCGCCGAACGGGAACTTCTGTCACGCCCAGCGTGACAAGTTCCCCTCGATCAAAAGGAGAACAAGCGGCTTTTGTCAGGACGTGAGAACGGACAAGGGCTAAGCGGGATCAACACCCTTTGCGTAAGGGGACACCAGGGGCTCGCGTTCCTGCGGTACGGGACGGATGTCGCCTTCCGGGCGCTCGGTGAGCCGGGCAACAAGCGCCATCAGTTCGGCCGCGTCGGAGGGCTTCAGAAGCACCTCTACTTCTGAAGAGCGCCACTCCGGCAGAGTGGCAGGCGGAACGGACGTAAACACCAGAAGTGGCGCGTTCGGTGCAAGGCGACGCAGGCGTGCGAAGACCGTCCCCTTCGTGTCTTCCGGCCACCGAAGTTCCGCAATAACAAGGACTGGCGGCTCGGCCCCGAAGTCGTCCAGCGCACTCGCCGATGCCACGGGCACGGACTGGAAGCCGTAACCGTCGAGCAGATCGCACAACACCGCGCGACGCGCCGCATCAGGCTCGGCCACCACCACCCTCCTGCCGTGCCCTTCCATATCGATCGTGTCGTGGCCAACGGCCAGGTCGGGCTCCAGGTCGCGCTCGTCGGCCAGGGGAACCTCGATCTCGAATGAGAAACGACTGCCCCTTCCCTCCGGACCCTTTCCTGCTTCAAGCCGAGACCC
>NZ_JBFUJE010000090.1:0-11818 GCF_056401535.1 Luteibacter sp. P4_E6
GCTACATCGCGATGGGGCTCGGTCTTTTCCTCGTGCTTTACCTGCGGCTGCTGCCGGCGCTGCTCGCTGGCTTGCTCGTTTACGAGGTGGTGGTGTCCGTGGCACCCCTGATGGGTCGTCGATTGTCAGGCGATCGTGCGCGCGTGCTCGCCGTCGCCCTGGTCGCCGTCATCGTCGTCGGCCTACTGACCCTGCTCATCCTTGGTGGGATCAGTTTCTTCCGCAACGAAATCGGCAATCCCGAAGATCTGTGGCAGAACAAGCTGATGCCCCTGGTTGAGCGCGCTCGTGAGCAGATGCCCCAGGCGGTCGTCGCCCGCTTGCCGGAAAGCGTGGACGCGCTGCGCGTGACCGCGCTCGACTGGGCACGCAGCAATGCGGTGACCCTGCAGCTTGCAGGCAAAGAAGCGGCGCGAGTCCTCGTGCACATTCTCATCGGCCTCGTGCTCGGTGCGATCGTGGCGTTGAGTCGCACCCGGCCGTCGCACCAGGTCGGCCCGTTCGCGGCTGAGCTGAGCCTGCGCAGTGCCCGCCTGGCCGACGCGTTCCACAACATCGTGTTTGCCCAGATCAAGATCTCGCTGGTCAACACCCTCCTCACCGCCATCTACCTGCTCTGCATCCTGCCTTTATTCGGCGTGCACCTGCCGCTGACGAAAAYGCTGATCGTGATCACCTTCCTCGTGGGCCTCTTGCCAGTGATCGGCAACCTGTTGTCCAACACGGCGATCACCATCGTCGGCCTGTCGGTGTCGCTGTCTGTTGGCATCGGTGCGCTGGCCTTCCTCGTCGTCATCCACAAGCTCGAGTACTTCCTCAATGCCCGCATCGTCGGCAGCCAGATCCGGGCGCGTGCCTGGGAACTCCTGGTCGCCATGTTGCTTTGCGAAGCGGCTTTCGGGCTTCCGGGCCTCGTGGCGGCGCCGATCTTCTACGCGTACCTGAAATCTGAACTGGAAGCCGAGCGCTTGATCTAGCGTTCATCGCCGGCCTRCTGGAATCCCGCCAACTTCAAGGAGTGACAGCATGGTCAGTACGCCGGGCGATTCGCGCCTCATCCGCATCGCCACCTACGTCCTTGCGGCGTTGGCGCTCTGGGGCGTGCTCATGCTCCACCTGGTATCGGCCCTGCTGGCCGGTCTGCTGGTGTACGAGGTGGTCGAAGCGCTCACGCCGCTGATTCGTCGCGTCGTCCCCGGTGAGCGCGCGCGGCCGATCGCGGTCGGTTTCGTGGCGATCGTCGTGGTTGGAGCACTCATCCTGATTGTCGTCGCCGCGCTGGGCTTCTACCGCCGCGACATCGGTGATCCGCAGGAGCTTTGGGACGCCAAGCTGCTCCCGTTGTTCGACAAGGCCCACGAGCAGCTACCGGCCTGGCTCACCTCACGCCTGCCGGATAGCTTCGGCGACTTCCGCGAACGGGGAATGGGCTGGGCCCACGAGCACGCGGGCGATCTGAAGTTGATGGGCACCACGGCGGCGCGCGTCTTTGCGCACATCCTCATCGGCCTGGTGCTCGGCGCCATCGTTGCCATTTCGCATGGCTCAGGCGGACGTCCGGCGCGGCCGTTGTCGTTCGAGCTGTCGACCCGGGCGATGCGTCTTGCCGACGCCTTTCACAACATCATCTTCGCCCAACTGAAGATCTCGGCGATCAACACTACGCTCGCCGCATTGTTCCTGTTGGCTGGCTTGCCGATGTTCGGCATCCACGTACCGCTGGCCAAGACCCTGGTCATCCTTACCTTTGTCGTCGGGCTCCTGCCGGTGGTCGGCAACCTGATCTCCAACGTATTGATCACGATTGCCGGCCTGTCGGTGTCCTTGTGGGTGGGTGTCGCCGCGCTCGGCTTCCTGATCGTGGTGCACAAGCTGGAATACTTTCTCAACGCGAAGATCGTCGGTGGGCAGATCCGTGCGCGTACCTGGGAGTTGCTCATCGCGATGCTGGTGTTCGAGGCAGCGTTCGGGCTAGGGGGGTTGGTAGCCGCGCCCATCTACTATGCCTACCTGAAGAGCGAGCTCGAGGCCGAAGAGCTGATCTGAGGGGCGGAATCAGGTGCCGCCGGCGAGCATGGCGCGGATGCGCGCCATGTGGGTGGCGGCGGTTTCCATCTTCACTTCGGCATCGGCTTCGGGATCCTTGCCGTCCCAGTGGAGATCATCCTGCGGCAGTTCCTCGAGGAAGCGACTCGGATCGTTCGAGAGAACCTCGCCGTACTTGCGCGACCGGGCCGAGAACGACAGCGTCAGCATCTCCTTGGCGCGCGTGATGCCGACGTACATCAGTCGTCGCTCCTCGTCCAGGCGGCCTTCGTCGATCGCGCCTTCGTGCGGCAACGTGCCGTCTTCGCAGCCGACGATGAAGACGAAGCGAAACTCCAGGCCTTTTGCCGAGTGCAACGTCATCATGCGCAGGGCGTTGCCCGGATCGTCGCGGTCGGCATGACTGAGCAGGGCGAGCTGGGCAGCGATGTCGCCGGTACGGCCGCCGTCCTTGCTCATGGCACGGAACCAGTCGGCCAGTTCGCGCAGGTTGCCCAGACGGCGCTCGCGCAGCACTTCATCGGGCGTCGAGGCTGCGATCTGTGCGCCGTAGCCGGTCTTCTCGATGATCGTCTGGACCAGATCAGCGGCGCTGAGGTGGTTGGCGTCGCTGCGCAACTCGTCCATCAGGCGTGAGAAGTTCGCCAGGGCGGACGCGGGACGCGAGGAGATCGTCTTCAGTACGGTATCGCTGCGTGTCGCCTCGAGCAGCGAGGCATTGCGTGTCTGCGCCATCTGGCCGAGTTTCTCGAGCGATGTCGAGCCGATTTCACGCTTCGGCACGTTGACCACGCGAAGGAAGGCAGCATCATCGGTGGGGTTGGTCAGGAGACGCAGGTAGCAGAGGATATCCTTCACTTCCGCGCGATCGAGAAAGGACAGTGCACCACTGAGGTGATACGGCACCTTGGCCAGGCGCAGCGCCTTTTCCAGCACGCGTGCCTGGAAGTTGCCGCGATACAGGATGCAGAAGTCGTCCCACCGCGCGCCCTTTTCCTTGTACTTCTCGTGCAGGCTGGAGGCGATCGCGGCGATGCGTTCGGCCTCATGGTCGTTGTCCTTGCATTCCAGCACGCGGATCGGCGGCCCTTCGACGTGGTCGCTCCACAGCTTCTTGTCGTGGACGTGCGGATTGTTCGCGATCAGCTGGTTGGCGGCGCGCAGGATGCGCTTGGCGCAACGGTAGTTCTGCTCGAGCTTGATCACGCGCAGGTTGGTGAAGTCGCGCCCGAGCTGGTCGATGTTTTCCGGGTTGGCGCCACGCCACGCATAGATGCTTTGATCGTCGTCGCCCACGCAGGTGAAGCGTGCCTTGGGCCCGGCAATCGCCTTGAGCAGGCGGTATTGCGCGTCGTTGGTGTCCTGGTATTCGTCCACCAGTAGGTAGCGCAGGCGTTCCTGCCAGATGGCGCGCGCGTCGTCGTCGGTTTCCAGGATGCGCAGGGGCAAACGGATGAGATCGTCGAAATCCACGGCGTTGAAGGCGGCCAGGCGCTGCTGGTAGAGGTCGTAGATCGTCGCGGCTTCGATCTCGCGCGGGCTGCGTGCCGCGGCCATCGCCTCTTCCGGCGTGAGACCGCCGTTCTTCGCCTTGCCCACCAGGTTGCGGATGCCCTGGATCACTTCGGGTTTCACGCCCTTGGGCGAGAGCTCCTTGAGCATGTTGGCGCTGTCGTCGGCGTCGAGCACGGAGAATCCGCGGCGCAGCTGGGCGCGTTCATGCTCGATCTGCAGGAACTTCAACCCGAGCGCGTGGAACGTGCAGACGGTAAGCGCTTTCGCCGATTCGTCTGAAATCAGCTTGCTCACGCGCTCGCGCATTTCCTTCGCCGCCTTGTTGGTGAAGGTGATCGCGGCGATCTTCTCGGCGGCCAGGTGTCGGCGCGAGATCAGGTGCGAGATTTTTTCCGTGATGACACGGGTCTTGCCGGAGCCGGCGCCGGCCAGCACGAGGAGGGGGCCGTCGCAGTATTCGACAGCCGCGTGTTGCTGCGGATTGAGCATAGGGGATCGGCCGGACAGGGCAGCGGACGAGGTCACGGATGGTAGCAGGTGGAAACCCGTCGGCGGGGTTCCGGAACAGGCTCACGGGCCACGAGACCGGCCCTCGGCCCCCAGCGGTCGGGGGCTTGGCGGTACCATGTGCGGTCACGCACCGGAACGATCCGCATGGCCAAGCTTTACTTCTACTACTCGGCGATGAACGCCGGAAAGACCACCACGCTGCTGCAGAGCGCGCACAATTATCACGAGCGCGGCATGCGTACGCTCATCCTCACGCCAGCGTTGGACAATCGCTATGGCGAGGGCATTGTCGCTTCACGTATCGGCCTGCAGGCGCGGGCCATGCGATTTGCCGGGGACGAGAACCTGCTGACCATCGCGGAGCGGGACATCGACAGCCGTGGCCCCCTGCACTGCGTGCTGGTGGATGAAGCCCAGTTCCTCAGCAAGGCCCAGGTCTGGCAGCTCTCCGACGTGGTCGACAAGCTGGGTATCCCGGTGCTCGCCTATGGCCTGCGCACGGATTTCCGCGGCGAACTCTTCGAAGGCAGCAAGTACCTCCTGGCCTGGGCGGACAACCTCGACGAGATCAAGACCATCTGCCATACCGGCAAGAAGGCGACCATGGTGGTGCGCGTGGATGAGCATGGCCGGGCCGTGACCCAGGGCCCGCAGGTTGAGATCGGCGGGAACGACCGCTATGTCTCCGTGAGCCGCGCCGAATTCAAGAGCATCACCGGCGGCGATGGCCGTATCGAGCTGCAGCAATCCGTGCTGCCGCTCGGCGAAAGCGACCCAGACCAAGGAAAAAGCACGTGACCGAGACGACGAATACCGCCGCCGCATGGCCGCGACCGCACTGGCAGCCCAGCAGCGAGGAAGCCGTGCTGCTTTTCTTCGTGTTCGGCGCGTTCCCCGAAGATCTCGTGATCCCCGCGGCGCGCTACGGTAGCCCTGGCCTTCCTGACGGCGTGGAGCTCCAGCGCTTTCAGAACGCCGTGCTGGCGCGCTGGGAGGGCTACCCCCTCTCCGGCGCGCTCGGTGAACTGCTGAAGGAAGACAGCCCGGAAGCCTATGYCGCTGCGAAGGCGGCGCCGCACGTGATTGCCATTCGTGGACGTTTTCCCGATAGCGACCATCTCGACTATCTGCGCGACACCCTGGGTGTCGTGGCGGCGCTGACCGATATAGGTGGCAAGGCCGTGGTCGATCCGCAGATACTCTCGCTCTTCGACGCCGCCACCTGGCGCGAGCACTACCTGGTACAGGGCGGCGCCCCCACGCGACATCACGTGCTGATCCTGTGCAGTCCCGAGGAGACCAAAGGCCGCTCGTGGATCCGTACGCGGGGCATGCGCAAGTTCGGTCGTCCGGACATCAGCCTGACCAACGTGCCCGATAACCAGATCGATCGCGCGGGCGCGCTATCGGAACGATTTGTCGACCTGGGTGCCTTGGGCGCGCACTTCGAGCACCACCAGACGGTGGAAGTGGATGGCGTGAAGGGTGGCCTGACGGTCGAGCTGTCGGGTGACGAGAACGATCCGATGTTCAACAACTCGCACGCCGCCATGCGATGGCCCGACTGAAACGTTTTGGGTCGCGTGGCTAGCGCTGGCAGCGCGGGCAATAGAACGACGCGCGCTGCCCGAGCGTCACGACACGGACCGGCGTCCCGCAAACCTTGCAGGGCTCGCCGGTGCGTCCATAGACGAACAGCTCCTGGAAGAAATAGCCCGGCGCGCCATCGGGGGCGAGAAAGTCGCGCAGCGTGGTGCCACCGCGCGTGATGGCGTAGGCAAGGATGCGCTTCACCTCGTCGGCGAGCTTTGCATAGCGCACGCGCGACACCTTTCCTGCGGCGCGGCGCGGATCGATGCCAGCGGCGAACAAGGCTTCGCTCGCGTAGATATTGCCCACGCCGACGACGACGGCGTTATCCATCAGGAAGGTCTTCACCGAGGCGGTGCGGCCACGTGACAGCTTCCAGAGCAGGTCACCGTCGAAGTCGTCGGTGAGCGGCTCCGGCCCGATACCGTCGAGCAGTTCATGGGTTTCGCCTGGCATTTGCCAGAGCAGGGCGCCGAAGCGGCGTGGATCGGTGAAACGCAGGACGCGGCCCGTGTCCATGGCGATGTCGACGTGATCGTGCTTGCCGATCGGCGTTTCCGCCGGCAGTACGCGCAGCATGCCGGACATGCCCAGATGAAGCAGGGCCGTGCCGACCTCCGTGCGCAGCAGCAGGTATTTCGCGCGCCTGTCCACGGCATCGATAACCTGGCCGGGAAGGAGGGTGGATATCTCCGCCGGGATGGGCCAGCGCAGGTCCGGACGCCTCAGCACGACACCGGTCACGCGGTGTCCCTCAAGGTGAGGAGCGATACCGCGGCGGGTGGTTTCGACTTCGGGAAGCTCGGGCATGACCGGAAGATGGGGTGTTTCAGGTCGTCGGGCAAGCGCCAGCACGTGCGCTCATGGCACCGGCTTCAGGGTTGTCGGCAAGGCCTGGGTGCGTGGCGCACGGGGAAGTGCCTGTGCCGGGACGAAGGCGATGCGCTTTCCTACGCGCGCGTAGCGTTGCTTTCCCAGGGCGGTCATTTCGCCGAATTCGATGCGCGTGCCGTCGATCGTGAGCACGGCGATCGGTGGCGCCAGGCCAATCTTCACGGGATCGAAATCGCCAGCGGGCTTCCAGTCGGCTACGGGCGTCGCCGCCAGCGAGACCAGTTCCTCGGCGCGGCCTTCGTCGGTGGCCGTGGCATCGAGATTCACCCAGCGTCCGTTCCTGCGCTCGAACCGTTGATCGGGCAGGCCTTTGAGCGCCACGGCCATGTGTGTTGCCGCATCGGGATCGACCGACGTGAGCGTGTGCTCCTGAGCTTCCGCATTGTCGGCATGCCATTGCCAGCCGACGGCGGCGAGCAGCAGCACGAGGACCGCGATGGCAATGATCCGTCGCGTCACGTCAGCGCCTCCTTCGGCGCCATGCGATGCCCGCGCCGAGGCCTACGAGCAAAGCGGGCAGGGCGACCAGAAAGCCTAGGGTGATGGCATTGAGCCCGTCCTGCGAGAGCGAAATGACCCGGTCAGGCGCGCCGCGCGTTGGCAGGTCTACCAGAACGTCGTCGCCGAGCAGCCAGTCGACGATCCGCTCGCCGAGGGCGCGATTGCCGCCGTTCCCCAGGTAGGTGTTGGAAATGAAATCGCCATCACCGATGACGACGGCACGCTGTTCGCTTTTCGCCGGGCTCGGCGAGAGGCGGTTCAGCGCGAAGCCAAAATCCAGCGGACCTTTGAGTTCGCCGGTTTCCGGATGGAAGGCGATGGTCGAGGGCTTGTCGTTGTCGATGCCATCGAAGGCCGTCCAGCTGCGCTCGCCCGAGCGCAGGAAGGGCACGACGGCCCAGTCGTGGTCGGATACCTGGGCCAGCGCGGCGACTTGCGGAAACAGGCTGGTATCGCGGAAGCCGCGCGTGATCGCGTGGAAGGGGTAGTCACCGACCGCGACGACGCGAGGGTCCTTCACGTTGAGCGTGCTGCCTTGTCCATCGACCAATAAGCCGGGAAGAACGCGTATGCCGAGGACATCGGCAAGCGCGCCGGTACCCAGGTCCGCATTGCCTGGTTCGGTCAGCCAGAGGAGGTTGCCGCCGGAACGGACGTAGTCGACCAGCGCCGCGATGCTGCCTGCCGGCAACGACGCCGTGGGGCTGGCGAGCACGACGAGATCGGTGTGCTCGGGAACGCCCTGGGTCTGGCTGAAATTAAGCGGCACCGCGCGAATGCCACGACGTTCCACCTGGCCCATGAAGGTGCCGAGATCGGCGTTCGCTTGGCCGTCGGCCTGACGCTCGCCGTCGCCGGTGACGAAGGCGACGACGCGCTCGCCGCCGCGCGCGAGGCGCTCGAGTGCGTTGGAAAGGTTGCGTTCGTTGATCGGGCTTTCCACACGCTGTTCGCGCCCGGCATAGCGCACGAACAAGGCACCGTTACCGGCGATACCCATCTGGCGCGACGCGACGGGATCCAGGTCCGGGTCGACGAACGAGAGTGTCAGGTCCTTCTTTTCGCGTGTGTAGCGTTCCATCACGGCGGCGACCTGCTCGCGCAAGGGGCCGGTGGGCGATAGGTAGCCTACGACGTCGACGCGCCCCTTCAGCGTGTCGAGTACGGCAACGCTCTCGGGCGCGAGGCTCGCACGCGCGCCTCGCGTCCAGTCGGCGGTCCATACGTGACGCGAGCTGAGGAACCCGAGGCAGCCTGTCGCGACGACCAGGGCCAGCAGGATGAGCCAGCGATCGAGACGGCGCATTACTGACGCTCCCTGTCGCCGCCGAGGCGGCGCGTGGCGAGGATAAGCGACAGGGCAATCGCGAGTACGAACCAGATCAGGTCACTGGAGACGACGAGGCCGCGCAGCAGGTTCTGCAGATGCGTGGCCATGGTCAGCCATTCGAGGAAACCGCCGCTGATACCGGCAGCCTGCGCACCACGATCCACTGTCCACAACACCAGGGTCACGATGAGCGCCATGGCCGCCGAGATGGCCGGAAATGAAGTGGCCGCGGAGCAGGCCACGCCGATGGCGGCGAGTGTTGCCAGAAGCAGGGCTGTCCCGAGCGTCGCGGCGGCGAGCTTCCCCCAGTCGGCGGTGGATTCCGCACCGACCACCAGAGGCATCGCCAGGGTGGCCAGGAGCCAGAGACTCAGCCAGAGGAGGACGGCAAGGTATTTACCCAGGACGATCCGCCACGGTGCGAGTCCGGTCGAGGCGAGCAACGCAAGCGTACCGGTGCGGCGTTCGCCGGCCAGCAGCGACATCGTCATCAGCGGAACGACCAGGAAGGCCAGCTTGGCCAGTTCGGCCAGCAAAGGTATGGCGACCAGATCGGTGAAGCCCGGCGCATCCGCCATGCCAGCCAGTTTCACCTGATCGCCGAGGAACTGGCCGAGGCCGAGAACGAAGCTCCAGGCAAGCCAGGCAATCGTCAGGGCGGCGATCGCCCAGGCCAGAGGGCGCACGGTGAGCCGGCGCAATTCAAGTCGGGTCACGGCACCAAGGCTCATGGGCCTGCTCCCGTCGCGATGGCGAAGAAGGTGGCTTCCAGCGTCTTGCCGCCTGCCTTGTCGTGGAGCGGCGCGTCGTGGCGAAGGCGTCCCTCGTGCAGGATCGCCACCCGGTCGCACACAGCGACGACTTCACCGAGTACGTGGGTCGAAAGGATCACCGCCGCCCCGGCTGCCGCCCGCTCGCGAACCAGCTTGCGCAATTCGCCGGTCTGAACAGGGTCCAGCGCGTTGGCGGGTTCGTCGAGGATGATCAGTGCCGGATCGTGGACCAGGGCGCAGGCCACGCCGAGGCGCTGCCGCTGGCCCTGGGAGAGAACCCCTGCAAGGCGTCGCCGCATGTCGCCCAGCTGGAGGCGGACGATCATTGCATTGGCAGACTTTCGGGCCGCCGTGCGGGAAAAGCCGCGGAGGCGGGCAAAGGCCAGGAGATGTTCCTCCACTGACAGTTCGGGCCACAGGGGCGCAGCCTCGGGCAGCCAGCCGACCAGGGAGCGGGCAATGCCGGGATGCGTCACGAAATCGCGACCGTCCAGGGTGATGCTTCCCGCTTCCGGGCGGAGCGCGCCTGCGAGCATCGACAACGTGGTGGATTTCCCGGCGCCATTGACCCCTAGCAGGCCGAGGACTTCACCACGGTTCAGGGAAAACGAAAGGTCGGTCACGGCTGCGCGGCCGGCCCGGCGACGGGAGAGACCCGCCACGTTCAGGAGCGGAAGGTCGGTCATGCGCCTACGTCGCCGAACGGCGGGCTATTCGCAGGATTCTGTGCCCAACGTGCGGTCACGGCGGGTGGCTTCTGAACGGCTGGGAGGAATCTCATGGCGCGATTGTGCGCAAACGGCTCCGTTTCCCACAACCGCCGGCTTCACATTTTGCCGAAGAACGTGCTGGTGGGTATGGAAACAGGCGGTTAGACTGCCGATATACACTTGTACTTTCCCTTCACTCCCCGCGCGGTACCGACTAAATGCTCGACACCCTGCTCGATTTCCTGGCCAACGGTCTCTCCCGCGCAAGCTGGGGCGAARTGGTGGTCTATCTGCTCGTGCTGACGCAGCTCACCATTTTCACGGTGACCCTGTATTACCACCGGAGCGCGACCCATCGCGGCGTGGATTTCCACTGGACCCTCAACGGCTTCTTCCGTTTCTGGGGCTGGCTGACGACGGGCATGGTCGTGCGCGAGTGGGTCGCTATCCATCGCAAGCACCACGCCAAGGTCGAGACCGAGGAAGATCCGCATAGCCCGCAGGTGTTCGGGATCAAGAAGGTCTTCTTCGACGGCGTCGCCCTCTACCGTGAGGCCAGCTACAACAAGGCCGACATGGAGAAGTACGGTCGCGGCACGCCCGACGACTGGTTCGAGCGCAAGCTGTTCGGCAGCCACCCGTACTGGGGCCCGACCTTGATGGCGATCATCAACGTGTCGCTGTTCGGCGTGGTCGGCCTGGCGATCTGGGCCATCCAGATGATCTGGATCCCGTTCTGGGCCGCGGGCTTCGTCAACGGCATCGGCCATTGGTGGGGCTACCGCAACTTCGAGAGCTCGGACACGGCGACGAACATCTCGCCCTGGGGTTTCTGGATCGGCGGCGAAGAGTTGCACAACAACCACCATGCTTTCCCGAGCTCGGCGAAGTTCGCACTGCGCAAGTGGGAGTTCGACATTGGCTGGGCCGCTATCTGCACTCTCCGCGCCGTGGGCCTCGCCAAGGTGCTGCGCGTCGCACCGACCCTCAACATCCGTCCCAACGTGCACCTGCCGGACGCCGAGACCCTCAAGGGTGTGCTGGCGCTGCGCTTCCAGGCCACGACCGACTACTACCGCAACGTGATCCTGCCGACCATGCGCGAAGAAGTCAGTCAGGCGGGGGACAGCGTGAAAGCCGTGCCGCGTCGCGTGCGCCGTGCACTGGCCGATGGCGGCCGCTGGCTGGACAACGATGCCCGCGAGCGCATGCATGCCGCGCTGGCCAATCGCCCGACGCTGACCACGGTGTGCGAGTTCCGCGCCCGTCTGGTGGCGCTGATGGAAGAGCGTGGCGCGGATAAGGCGCTGAAGTCGCTCCAACAGTGGATTGTCGAAGCGGAGCAAAGCGGAATTCGCTCGCTGCAGCAGTTTGCTGAAAGATTGAAGGGATACTCGGCGGTGGGCGCGTAAGCGGTTCGCTCGCTGGTAGACAAAAGGCCCGCCACTGGCGGGCCTTTTTTTTGGTTCATCTCGCACCTCGCACCTCGCACCTGGCTCGCCTTCGCCGTCGCTTCGTACACTTGGGCGTCTCGCGGGGAGACCTTGGTGCCCACCCTCGCGGCTCAGACACGTCCTCCGCGTTCGCAAAGGAAAGGCCGCTCACGCGGCCCAYGTATCTATTTGGCCTACGGYCGCTCCACTTGTGCGGAACTCGCCTCGAGGGTGGACACCAAGGTCTCTCACGACGATACGGTCAGCGGGAAGGAGAGCCGTTGGYGTGGRTGTGGCCGCCCAAGCGGACCGTTACGGCGGKCGTGCTGGTACGGACGCTCCGGCTCGGTGAGCGCCTTCCTCGCCGCTGCGCTAGCTCGCGCGGCCGATCGCGACCAGCGCGCCAGGGTTGACCGTCTGGCGACGGCGACGAATCAGCAGCCGAAGCAGCGTTGCTTCGGCTCGACCCACACGAACCTCAGGGATGGGAAGAGCCTTCGGTGCCCACCCTCGAGG
>NZ_JBFUJE010000091.1:0-11777 GCF_056401535.1 Luteibacter sp. P4_E6
CGTGTAGTGGGTTCCGTCCTGATTGCCGCCGCAGACGAAGTCCGCGAGCACGGCTGCGCTACGGTCGACGATGATCGGAATCGAGTCGGGCAGGCCGACCGGACCGAGGGAGCCGGGGCGGGCGCCGGTGGCAGCGATGATTTCCTCTTCGCTGGCCAGTTCGGAGTCGTCCGGCAGTTCGGGCAGGTGGGCCGCCTTCACTTCGTTGACGTCGTGGTCGCCGCGTACGCACAGCGCAACCAGCCCCTCGCGGCCGCGTACCAGGATGGTCTTGACCACCTGGCTGGCCGGGACGCCGAGGAACGCGGTCACCTCATCGATCGTGCGCTGTTTCGGGGTGTCGATGCGGGTCAGCTCGGCCGAGGGGGCAGGGCGCTCCCCGTTCGGCGCCATGGCTTCGGCCTTCTCGATATTGGCCGCGTACGAGGAGGCATCGGAGAACGCGATGGCATCTTCACCGGAGTCGGCGAGTACCTGGAACTCATGGCTGGCGCTGCCGCCGATCGCACCGGTATCGGCGTCGACCGCGCGGAATTCCAGGCCGAGGCGGGTGAAGATGCGCGAATACGCGTCGTACATCACCTGATAGGTCTCGCCGAGCGATTCCGGGGTGAGGTGGAAGGAGTAGGCATCCTTCATGAGGAACTCGCGCGCGCGCATCACGCCGAAGCGCGGGCGGATCTCGTCGCGGAACTTGGTCTGGATCTGGAAGAAGTTGAGCGGCAGCTGCTTGTAGCTCTTCAGCTCGTTACGCGCGAAGTCGGTAATGACCTCCTCGTGCGTGGGGCCGTAGCAGAACTCCTGCTCTTTTCGATCCTTGATCTTGAGGAGCTGGCCGCCGAACTTCTCCCAACGGCCCGTTTCGTCCCAGAGCTCGCGTGGCTGCACGGAGGGCATGAGCACCTCGATCGCACCGGCGCGGACCATCTCGTCGCGCACCACATGCTCGACCTTGCGCAACACACGCAGACCCAGCGGCGACCAGGTATAGAGGCCGGAGGCCAGCTTGCGGATCATGCCCGCGCGCAGCATCAGCTTATGGCTGGTGACTTCCGCGTCGGCGGGGACTTCCTTGACGGTGGCGAGGTGGAACTGGCTGAGGCGCATGCGGGATGTCTTTCGGGTGAAAGCGGGGATTATAGGCTGGCTACTCGCCCCGCGAACGGCGGATTACTTGCAGTAGAGGACCATTTGCGCCTGGGTCGTCTCGACCTGGCGGGCCCGCCCGGCGTCATCGAGATTGCGTGAACCACCGTTGCCATCGTCCACGGACACCACTTTTTCCTTGCTCAGTGTCTCCGCGTTCTTGCGCAGCTGGTCGCACAGCTTGGCCCGGTTGGCCGGTGTATCGGCGACAGGGCCCGGTGCGGCCGGCTTCGCCGCCGCTGTCGAGGCCGGTGCCGGGTTGCCTGCCGGCGGAATCACGACGCCGCTGGTCTTGATCTTCTCGACCTTCGTGCCGGCGGGTGGCGGGGAGTCGGCATAGTGCGTGACGCCCTGGGCATCCTTCCACTTATAGGCCTGGCCCAACGCCAGAGGACAGACCGCCACGAGAAGGGCGAGGACTAGGTAACGGCGCATGCGGGCCATCCGGCAGGGTGATTAGTGGCGCAAACAACTATCACCGGATCGAAGGACACGCAAGCGACGATGTGGCCTTTTGTGCGGCGGAGCCCACGGCGGCGTCGGACTGACGCTTTACGGCGCCTGGGCTACACTGTTGCCCCACGTCACGGCATTGGCCCATGAGCGATCCGATCCAGGCCCAGGGGCCGCGACATCGCGGCATTTACCTGCTGCCCAACCTGTTCACCACCGGTGCGATGTTCTCGGGGTTCTACGCGATCGTCTCGGCGATCGGTGGGCACTACCAGACGGCCGCGCTGGCGGTTTTCGTTGCGGCGATCCTGGACGGCATGGACGGTCGCGTCGCGCGCATGACCAACACGCAGAGCGAATTCGGCGTGCAGTACGACTCGCTCTCCGACCTCGTCAGCTTCGGCCTGGCGCCTTCGCTGGTCTTGTACACCTGGTCGTTGTCCTCGCTGGCGGCCTTTGGCCCGSTGTGGGGCAAGATCGGCTGGGCCGCGGCCTTTATCTACGCCGTGTGCGCCGCGTTGCGCCTGGCCCGCTTCAATACCCAGGTGGGCGTCGCCGACAAACGGTACTTCCAGGGGCTGGCCAGTCCGGCCGCCGCCGGGCTGTGCATGTCGTTTGTCTGGACGATGGAGAAGTTCGATATTTCCGGGCCGTCGGTGGCGTTCTTCGCCATGCCGCTGGCCGTCATCGCCGGCCTGCTCATGGTCAGCAACGTGCGTTACTACAGCTTCAAGGCCTGGCCGAAGGGCGATCGCGTGCCCTTCATCTGGTTGATCGCGGCGGTGCTGATCGTCGTGTTGCTTCTGATCGATACGGCACGCGTCCTGTTTGCCGTGGCCGTGATCTACACCGTCTCCGGACCGATCCACACGCTATGGGGCCGTGCCACGCATCGTCGTCGCGTTCGCCGCCACGCCAAGGCCCCGGAGTAAACGCCCCGATGCCAGCCGTCGCCGAACGCCGCGAACGTCTCCTCCGGGTCATGGGGGTCACCCCATGGCGCCTGCGGGTAGGCGAGGTGGCAACGGCCGACAGCGTCGCATCCGCCAACGAGGCGGGCGTCGGCGACCACGTCGGCTGCGTGGTGATCCTCCCGGCGGGCAGCAGTGCCCGCGAACTCGAACTGCTCGGCAAGGCGCTGCGCGCCTTCGGCCCGGTGACGGGCCGCGCCGCACGCCTGGAAGTGGGCGAGCGTGGCCTCGGTCAGGTTCCGGCGGCAGGGGCCTATCTCGTGTTCGGCGAAGCGCAGGCGCACGCCCTGGGGCGTGACCTGCCGGCGGCCGTGCTGAGCGCCGCGCAGATCGTGCTGGTCGATCCGCCCTCGACGATCCTCGTCGACGCGGCCGCGAAACGCCGTTTGTGGAACGGCCTGCGCGCGCTTGGACGCGCCTTCATCACGGGCTGACAGCATGGTCGCCGTGACCCGCCCCTCGACGGAAGTACGCGCGATGCGGCGCGAAGACCTCGACGCGGTCGTGGCGATCGAGCACGCATCCTATGAGTTTCCCTGGAGCGCGGGCATTTTTCGGGATTGCCTGCAGGCCGGGCACAACTGCTGGGTGCTGGTGCATGAGGGCGAGATCGCCGGGTACGGCATCCTCTCGGTCGCCGCCGGCGAAGCCCATGTGCTCAACGTGTGCATCGGCGACGCCCACCGCGGCCTGGGTTACGGCCGCCGGATGATGCGCAGGCTGATCGATCTCGCTCGTTGGTACGGTGTCGAACGGATCTTCCTCGAGGTCCGCCCTTCGAATCCCGTCGCAAAGACCTTGTACGAGACGCTCGGCTTCACCGAGATAGGTCGCCGCCCCGCGTACTACCCGGCAAAGGGTGGACGCGAGGAGGCGATCGTCATGTCACTGGAAATGCATATCTCCGGTTGAGCCTCACCCCTCGCGAAGCAAGGCCATCGGTGAGGTCCTGAGGACTCGCCGCGTGCCGAACAGGCCGATCGCCATCACCACCAGCGCGGCAAGCAGGGCCGCACCGACCAGTGGCCACACGGGCGGAACGAAGTGCTCGATGTGGAACACCGCGTTGCCCAGCCAGAAACCCGCGCCGCTGGCACCGAGCGCGGCGGTGAGGCCGGCGACCAGCCCGAGTAATGCGAACTCGCAGGCCGCGGCCGCCCGTAGCTGCGCGCGCGTGGCACCGAGCGTACGCAGCAGGGCGGCTTCCTTGCGGCGCTCCTGGGCACTTGCCGCCAGCGCGGCGGTAAGCACCAGCGCACCGGCGAGCAGGCTGAAGCCGAGTACCCATCGAACGGCTCCGCCGACCCGGTCGACGATTTCGCGCACTCGGTCGAGCAGGGCGTCCACGTCGATCAGGCTGAGATTGCCGAAGTCTCGCGAGACTTTCGCCAGGTCGTCGGCATGGCCGCGCGGAAGATAGAAGCTGGTCAGCCACGTGTGGGGCAACGCAGTCGCGTGAGCGGGATCGATCATCAGGAAGAAGTTGACGCGGAATGAGCCCCAGTCGACCTGGCGCACACTGGTCAGGCGCGCCTCCACGGTGCCTTCGCCGACCTCGAAACGGAGCGTGTCGCCGAGCTTGAGGTGGAAGCGGTCGCGCCAGGAGGTGTCGACCGATACCTCGGCCTGCGCAGGGGCGGCGCCCGGCCACGTTCCGGCGACGACCTTGTTCGAGGGAGGCAGATCGGCACTCCAGGACAGGCGTAGCTGCCGGTCCGCAGCGTCCCTGGCCTGGTCGTCGACGAACGCGATGCGATCGACCGACGTTCCGTTGATCGCGGTGAGCTTGCCCACCGCGAGCGGCATCATGTTCGTCTTGCTGGCACCCATGTGCTCGAGTGCGTGGGAGAACGCCTCACGCTGTTCGTCCTGCAGATTGAGCGCGAACCAGTTCGGCGTATCCGCTGGCAGCTCTCGCCGCCAGCCGTCGAGCAGGGACGGTGCGATCACGGCGAGCAACAGGAGGGCGCAGAGGCCGAGCGACAGCGCCGTGGCCTGGACAAGCGATAGTCCCCGACGTCGGGCGAGCGCGGCCAGTCCCAGGCGCAGGGCGGGATGCGCGCCCGGTGCCACCCGCCTCGCAATGACCAGGAGCAGCCCGGACAGAAGTGCGGCGACCACGGCTACGCCAGCGAGGCTCGCGGCGAGGATGCCGGCCAGCTTCGCTGAATCGCTCTGCAGCCAGAGCAGGGCCACGGCCGTCAGCACGGGCACCAGATAGAGGGCATCGAACCGACGGACGCGGCGCTGCATGGATTCGCGGAAGACCGCGACGGGGGGCACTTCGGCCAGGCGCACGAGCGGCGGCAGCGCAAAGCCCGCGAGTACTGCCAGGCCCATCGCCGCGGCGGCGAAGGCCGGGCCCAGGGGCAGCGTGGTGGGAATGTTGTCGAATAGCTGGCTGGCGAAATACCAGGCGCCTTGCGCCAGTCCCAGTGCGATCGCCATGCCCAGCGCCGCGGCGGGGATGGCCAGCGCCGCGAGTGTCGTCACCAGGAGCGCGGCGATGCGACGTCGCGGTGTGCCCAGTGCACGGAGCAGCGCCACTTCGGCGGCCTTGCGCCGTGCGTAACGTGAGGAGGCCAGGGCAATCGCCACGCCGGCGAGCAGCGCGGAAAGCAGGGCCGTCAGGCGCAGGAACGCGCTGGCGCGGTCGAAGGCCGAGCGCATGCGTTCCTGCATTTTCTCCGGCGTGATCAGTTCACCGCCGTGAGGAAGCGAACCCTGTTCCACACGGGCACGCCATGCGGCGATGGCTGCGGGCGATCCTGCCACGAGCAGGCTGTGACGCGCGCGACTGCCGACGGAAAGCAGGCCGGCGTCGTTTGCATCGTCCAGGTTCATCAGCGCACGCGGGGCCAGGGCGAACAGCTCGCCACCGTCGGGCTGGCGAATCAGCTCGGCGCCGACCGTGAGGTCGCGGCCGCCAATCTGCACGTTCTGCCCGGGTTTGATGCCCAGTCCCACGAGTGCGCGATGGTCGAGGAACACTTCACCGCGAACCGGACCGTGGCTGGCGTGGTCGCTTCCTTTCGCGTCGACAACTTCCAGGGTGCCACGCAGCGGATACGCGGCATCCGTGGCTTGTACGTCGAGCAGCTGGCTGTGTTCGCCGACGAAAGCGACGCTGCGAAACGCGGCGCCGCGGGACGCCCTCAGGCCGTCGTCCGTCGCCGAGCGCAGGAGCGGATCAGGCAAAGGGGCCGGGGCGGAGACGCCCATGTCGCCACCGATCAGCTCGGCAGCGCTGGCGAGGATGCCTCGCTCGATGCGGGTGGACAGTGTCGCTACGACGCCGAGCGCGATCACCGCCAGCACCAACGAGGCCGCCAGGGTACGCAGTTCGACGAGGTGCCATTCGCGCCGCAGCGTGCGCAGGGCAAGCCGGGTCACATTCACGCGGGCACCCCGAGGCGGCCTTCATGCAATTCCGCCGAGCGTGCGCAACGGGCAGCGAGGCGCGCGTCGTGGGTGACCAGGATGAGCGTGGTGTTGTGCTCGCTGTTCATCGCGAAAAGCAGGTCGCCGATATGCTCGCCGGTGTGCTGATCGAGATTGCCGGTGGGCTCGTCGGCGAAGAGGATGCGGGGCCGGTGCACGAAGGCGCGGGCCAGCGCGACACGCTGCTGTTCGCCCCCGGAGAGCTGGGCCGGATAGTGACGGCGTCGTGCACCGAGACCGACCGAATCGAGCGCGGCATGCGCCCGCTCACGCGCCGCGTTGTCGCCCTCCAGTTCCAGGGGCAGCATCACGTTTTCTTCGGCGGTCAGCGCCGGCAGCAGATGGAACGACTGGAACACGAAGCCGACCAGGCGACGGCGAATGGCCGCGCGCGCTTCCTCGTCGATGGCCTCGAGGGCCTGCCCGTCCAGTCGCACGCTGCCCGCCGTGGCCACGTCGAGGCCGGCCAGAAGGCCCAGAAGGGTGGTCTTGCCCGAGCCGGAGGCACCCACGATGGCGAAGCTCTCGCCAGCGGCCACGCTGAGGTTCACCCCGGACAGGATATCCAGCCGTCCCTCCGGGCCGAAAACCGACTTGCTAACATCGGCCACTTCAAGAAGAACTCGGGAAGAATCGCTCATGCGTCGTTGCCTGTTCCTGTTGCTGTTCGTCTGGTGCGCCATCGCCTCCGCGGCGGAGGCGCCGCGCACGGTGCTGGTGCTCGGGGACTCGTTGTCGGCGGCGCACAACATCCCGGTGGACGCCGGTTGGGTGCGTTTGCTGGACGCTCGCACGTCGAACATGGCGACGCCGTGGACGATGGTCAATGCCAGTATCAGCGGAGAGACCTCTCTGAGCGGGCGCAACCGGCTGCCCGGTCTCCTGCAGAAACAGCATCCCTCGGTCGTGGTGATCGAACTGGGCGCGAACGATGGCCTGCAGGGACTCCCCCTGGGGCAGCTCGCGGGCAATCTCGACAGCATGATCGACGCCGCGAAGGGCGCCGGGGCGAAGGTGCTGTTGCTGGGCATCGAATTGCCGGTGAATTACGGCCCGCAATACCGGGACGGCCTGCGCAAGGTTTACGCGGATGCCGCACAGAAGCATAGGGTCGGGCTGGTGCCCTTCCTGCTCGACGGCGTCGCGCTGGATCCCGCTCTCATGCAGGACGACGGGCTCCATCCCACAGCGCAAGGTGAGCCCCGTGTGGCCGACAATGTGTGGAAGGCGCTTACGCCGCTGCTCCACTAAACGACATAACCTCCACGTTGTCGTCCGCAGAATGAATGCTCGTTTTCGGTCTTCACACGGTTCTCACTGGTCCGGCCGTTAACTCTTCACATTTGTGAATCACAGAGGAGTGATACCCGATGAGCAACCGCGACGAACAGGCCGGCCTGATCCTTCTTGTCGAGGACAATCGCCAGATCGCCGAGATGGTGGGCGAATTCCTTGAACGTCGGGGCTACTCGGTCGACTACGCCGCCGATGGCGTCAGCGGCCTTCACCTGGCGGTCTCCAACAGCTACGACGTGATCGTGCTGGACCTCATGCTGCCTGGTATGGACGGCCTGGATGTCTGCCGCAAGCTGCGCAAGGACGGCAAGAAGTCGACCCCGGTGCTCATGCTTACGGCGCGCGACACCCTGGAAGACAAACTGGTGGGCCTCGAGGCCGGTGCCGACGACTATCTGGTCAAGCCTTTTGAAGTGCGCGAACTGGAAGCCCGCCTGCGCGCGCTCATCCGCCGCGACCGCCGTCAGGTGTCCTCCGAAGTACTCAACGTGGGCGATATGACTCTCGACACGGCCACGCTGCGCCTCACCCGCGGCGGTCAGGAACTCACCGTTTCTCCGATCGGCCTGAAGCTACTCGCCATCCTCATGCGCGAATCGCCGCGCGTGGTCAGCCGCCGGGACATCGAACGCGAGATCTGGGGCGATACGCTGCCGGATTCCGACACCCTGCGTTCGCATCTCTACAACCTGCGCCGTGTCATCGACAAGCCATTCGACCGTCCGCTCCTGCATACGATTCATTCGGCAGGTTATCGTCTGGCCGATCTCGATTCTGAAGTCGCGGCATCGCAGACGGCATGAAGGCCTTGCGGCACCGGATGTAATCGATGGAAGGCAACAAAACGCAGGGGGCAAGGCGTCGGCGCGGTTCATTCCGTGCACGTATCGCGATTGTCTTCGCACTGCAGACCCTGGTCGTCGTCATCGCCTCGCTGATGGCGGCGAACAATGTCGCGCCGATCGGTGCGGCGATAGCCATCATGCTGTCGTCGGGCGGTCTGGCGTGGCTGGCGGTGTCTCGCGAGTGGGTGCCCATCGCGGCACTCGCGCGCCTGCTCGAAGGCTGGGACCCGGATAAACCGGATATGGCCCAGTTGGACTCGCAAAGTGGCAATCGGTCCGACAATGACGTTGGCTCGTTGATTCGCGGCCTGCACGGGTTGGCGTCGCGCATCGACGGTTATGGTGAGCGCGAGCGCAATTTCACACGCGACGCGAGCCATGAACTGCGCAGTCCGCTAACGGTGATCAAGATGTCTTCGGACATGCTTGCCGACGAGACGGAGCTCTCCGACTTCGGTCACCGGTCGCTGGAGCGCATACGTCGTTCCACACGCGAGCTCGAAGCATTGGTCGAAGCGTTCCTGATTCTTTCGAGGGAGTCGGACCAGGGACTTGCCGAAGAAGACTTCGTCGTCAACAAGGTGCTGCGCCAGGAAGTCGAGTACGCCCGCGAGCTCATCGCGGGGCGCCCGGTTGAACTCATCCTCGACGAACCCGCCAGCTTCGCCTTGCACGCGTCACCGCGTGTGTTCGCGGTGCTTTGTGGGCAGCTGATCCGGCATGCGTTGCAGCAGACCGATCAGGGCGTGATCGTGGTGACGGTCATGCCGGGCAGCGTGAGCGTGATCAACCCGGCGGTCGACACGCCGGAAGAGGGCAGCCGCCGACATGCCTCGGTGGACCGCCACGGGTTTGACCTGGCGATCGCACGGCGCCTCTCGGATCGCTTTCAGTGGCCACTCGAACTGCGTTCGTTGCCGGGGGCCAGCCGCGTGGCGAGCGTGAGGTTCCCGCACCCTCAGCCTGTCGAAGTGTGATCCGGCGAAACCTCAGTTGATCAAACTGGCGATCCGCTCGGCAGTCAACGCTCCGCTGAACGCCTTACGCGTCCCATCCGTACGAATCACCAGCGTTCGCGGCGTCTCCCCGCCCCAGGCGGGATCGATCAGGTAATTGATCCGGTCGGGTGTCGCGTCGGCATACGCCCGCGACGGCACGGTATCGAGCCGCGCCGCCTTTAGCCGCGCATCCAGGGTATCCCGCTGGCCGATCGAATCCGTGGCAACGAACACGAGGTCGACATCCGCGTGCTGGCGTTGCCATGTGGCCAGCGCCGACAGGTTCTCTTCGCAATAGGCACAATCCAGCGCCCACAGCGCGACGATGCGCACGCCCTTGGCCGGCGGTGCCACCAACGCGGTCACGTCGGCGGGAGCGAGGGCAACCGGCGGCGCCGCGAACGCGGGCATCGCGACGGTCAACGCGGTAAGCAAAAGCAGCCGCTCCATCACTGCAGGGCCTCCGTCGGCACCAGGCGGAACTGTCCTTCCGGATTCCACGCCACGAAGGCGCGATGATTCCACAGCACGAGTTTCGGCCAGCCGGATTCGTTCGTCGTGTGCGCGATCTGCCGTGGCTCGCCAAAGCTGACGCCGCCATCGGTGGACTCGCGCAGCATCAGGTTCAGTCCCTGCGGGGACATCTGGTGGTATGCGATCCACACATGGGTGCCGTCGGCGAGAAGGTCCGCGTGCGACGCACCGGTGGTTGCGACGGTGGTGAGATGCGACGGCGGCGCGCCCGGCATGAGCTGGCCGTACCAGATCGTCGCCTTGCCATCGGCTGCGCTGAACCACACGGCGTGGCGCGTGCCTTTCGCATCGATCGAAAGCGCCGGTCCGTGATGGGGGCAGCCCTCGATATGCCACTGCGTAAACGTCGCGCGCTCGACCTTCGGCGTTGCGCCGCCAATGGGCAGGCTGGCGAAGGCATGATCGCGGATGTTGTCACCATAGATGGCGCGGAAGAAGGCATCGATCGATCCGTCGGGCGCCTGCGCCAGGGCGATGCGACAGCACTCGCAGCTCTCGTCGACGATCTTGCGTTCCGGTGCGAAATGCGCGCCGCGATCGGTCGACCAGCTGTAGTACGTGGCCGCGCCGAGATACGGTTTGCCCGCGACCTTGGCCGCCTCGACATCACGCTTGTCGATCCACGCGACGATGATGTTGCCCTTGCTATCGACGGCAAGCGAATCGAAACGGTGGGTGATCTCGGCGCGGTCGGTGTGCACGGTGATCGGGGCGTCGAAGTGCGCACCGCCATCGAGCGAGCGAGAGAAGCGCACGAAGCCCGTCCACGGAAGCTTGCGTGGCTGGGACCACGTCACGTACAGCTCGCCTTTCGATCCCAGGGCGATCTTGGGACGGTTCTCGCCCTCGGCATAGAGGAGTTCGCCGGTAGGATTGACGATCGTCGAGACGGCGAAGGTCCGGCCCATGTCATCGGAACGGCGCGCACGCACGTGCTCGCCCACGGTATCGACGACCCATACATGGCCGCTCGCGTCGATGGCCGCATCGAAGCCCAGCGGTGCTTCGTGAGCCATGGCCATGCCGTGCATGTCGTCGGCTGCTGCCGAGGTGATACCGGCAAGCAGTAGTGAAGCGAGTGCAGCTAGGCGACGCATGTTCAGCGCTCCTCCGGGCGTTCGCGCACCGGATGTTTGCTTAGTTTGCGTTGCAGCGTGCGCCGATGCATGCCCAGTCGCCGGGCCGTTTCGGAGATATTCCCCTCGCACTCGGTCAGCACGCGCTGGATGTGTTCCCACTCCAGGCGCCGCAGCGGCAACGGGGCATCGGGTGCGTCGACCAGATCGTCGGGATCGGCGGGGCCCGAATCGCCGTCGAGCAGTGCGCGGACCACCGCATCGGCATCCACCGGCTTGGCGAGGTAATCGTGTGCGCCGCGTTTGATCGCTTCCACCGCGGTGGCGATGGAGGCATACCCGGTGAGCAACAGCACGCGGATATCCGGCACCAGCGACTGCAGTTCGGGAATCAGACGAAGCCCGTTCTCGTCGCCCAGCTTGAGATCGAGCACGCAATAACGCGGCTGGTGACGGCGTGTGAGGGCGCGAGCATCGTCGGCGTTGTCGGCGGTGATGACTTCGAAGCCGCGCGAGGTCATGGCGCGGCCCAGCACGCGGGCGAAGGTCGGATCGTCATCGACGATCAGCAGCGGGCGACCGCCGGGCGGGACGAGTTCATTCATGCCGGATCTCCAATAACCGAAAGAGGCAGGCGCAGGCGCATCTGTGCGCCATGCCCCGTATTGCTGGCGGCGAGTTCGCCGTCGAGACGCTCGGCGGTCGCTTCGGCCAGCGCGAGGCCGATACCAAGACCGGTAGCCTTCTGCGACAGGCCCAGCGTGCCGAGATCGTCGAACTCGTCGAAACCGGGGCCTTCGTCGGTGACGATGAGTTCCAGCCAGCGGTCGTCGCGGCGAATCGCCAGCGAGACGGTGGCGCTATCGTTCATCGCTGAGGCGTCGGCAGCGTTGTTGAGCAGGTTGATCAGCGCATGGCGCAGGCCCGGTGGCGAGCGCAGGCGAAGGCGCGCAGCGTCGTCGGCCACCTCGAGTGTCACCTCGGCTTCGGGCCGCAGCAACTGGAAGCGCTCCATGC